>NZ_AYYA01000075.1:0-6643 GCF_000511065.1 Psychrobacter sp. TB67 | reverse complement strand
AGGCCTGTAGCTCAGCTGGTTAGAGCACCGTGTTGATAACGCGGGGGTCGGCAGTTCAAGTCTGCCCAGGCCTACCATTTATTTACGGGGCCATAGCTCAGTTGGTAGAGCGCCTGCCTTGCACGCAGGAGGTCAACGGTTCGACTCCGTTTGGCTCCACCATAATAAATACGATAGTAACTATATAAACAAGCATAAACAGAAACAAATAATTCAGATATTACATCATACGATTATTTCTTTCTGTTTTATACAGAACTTATGACTCGACGAGAGCGTAAGAACTATTTAAAAACATAGATATGAGTCTGGGTTAGGAACACGTGTTCACGCGTTGTTCCTAACCTTAATAACTCACTACTTAACGACATCAGTTGTTATCCCAGTAGTGAGTTATTAAAAAAGTAAAGAGAACTGAATCAAGCGTATAAACATAGGTGATATCGTTATCATAATTAGACTTATATAACACTTTGAAGTTAAAACTTATTTATAAGTTAAGACTACTTGGGGTTGTATGGTCAAGTAATGAAGCGCACATGGTGGATGCCTTGGCAGTCAGAGGCGATGAAAGACGTGACAGCCTGCGATAAGCTTCGGGGAGGCGGCAATATCCTGTGATCCGGAGATTTCTGAATGGGGAAACCCACTTACCATAAGGTAGGTATCTTGTACTTGTACAAGAAGCGAACGAGGGGAAGTGAAACATCTCAGTACCCTTAGGAATAGACATCAAATGAGATTCCCCAAGTAGCGGCGAGCGAACGGGGAGAAGCCGATTAGTGCTAATGTAGAAGAACAGCGTGGGAAAGCTGACCGTAGTAGGTGAT
Source organism: Psychrobacter sp. TB67 (assembly GCF_000511065.1). NCBI lineage: Bacteria > Pseudomonadati > Pseudomonadota > Gammaproteobacteria > Moraxellales > Moraxellaceae > Psychrobacter > Psychrobacter sp. TB67. The sequence continues at coordinate 5,813 of NZ_AYYA01000075.1, read as the reverse complement.
AGTCCTGTATTCGAAACATTAGCGTTAACATATTAAGTAGAGCGGGGCACGAGAAATCCTGTTTGAAGATGGGGGGACCATCCTCCAAGGCTAAATACTCCTGACTGACCGATAGTGAACCAGTACCGTGAGGGAAAGGCGAAAAGAACCCCTGTGAGGGGAGTGAAATAGAACCTGAAACCGTGTGCGTACAAGCAGTGGGAGCCTTAATTTATTAGGGTGACCGCGTACCTTTTGTATAATGGGTCAGCGACTTATGTTCTGTAGCAAGGTTAACCGTTTAGGGGAGCCGTAGGGAAACCGAGTCTTAATAGGGCGTTTAGTTGCAGGGCATAGACCCGAAACCGAGTGATCTATCCATGAGCAGGTTGAAAGTGCCGTAACAGGCACCGGAGGACCGAACCCACTGTCGTTGAAAAGCCAGGGGATGACTTGTGGATAGGGGTGAAAGGCTAATCAAACTCGGTGATAGCTGGTTCTCCCCGAAAGCTATTTAGGTAGCGCCTCGGACGAACACCATTGGGGGTAGAGCACTGTTTCGGCTAGGGGGTCATACCGACTTACCAAACCGATGCAAACTCCGAATACCGATGAGTGATATCCGGGAGACACACAGTGGGTGCTAACGTCCATTGTGGAGAGGGAAACAACCCAGACCGCCAGCTAAGGCCCCAAATTCCTAGTTAAGTGGGAAACGAGGTGGGAAGGCATAGACAGCTAGGAGGTTGGCTTAGAAGCAGCCATCCTTTAAAGAAAGCGTAATAGCTCACTAGTCGAGTCGGCCCGCGCGGAAGATGTAACGGGGCTCAAACTAGGAGCCGAAGCTGCGGATTTGAATTTGTTTTCAAGTGGTAGGGGAGCGTTGTGTAAGCCTGTGAAGGTGTGTCGTAAGGCATGCTGGAGGTATCACAAGAGCGAATGCTGACGTGAGTAACGATAATGCGAGTGAAAAGCTCGCACGCCGGAAGATCAAGGGTTCCAGTCCAACGTTAATCGGGGCTGGGTGAGTCGACCCCTAAGGCGAGGCCGAAAGGCGTAGTCGATGGGAAATCGGTTAATATTCCGATACTTGTTTATAATGCGATGGAGGGACGGAGAAGGTTATGTCAGCCTGGCGTTGGTTGTCCAGGTGAAAGGATGTAGGCTTACAACTTAGGTAAATCCGGGTTGTTATATGGCTGAGATCTGATAGCAAGCTGTACTTGTACAGCGAAGTGGCAAATACCATGCTTCCAGGAAAAGCTTCTAAGCAATAGTTATAAACGAATCGTACCCTAAACCGACACAGGTGATCAGGTAGAGAATACCAAGGCGCTTGAGAGAACTCTGCTGAAGGAACTAGGCAAAATGGTACCGTAACTTCGGGAGAAGGTACGCTGTTGATGGTGATAGGACTTGCTCCTTGAGCTGTTGACAGTCGCAGATACCAGGCTGCTGCAACTGTTTATTAAAAACACAGCACTCTGCAAACACGAAAGTGGACGTATAGGGTGTGATGCCTGCCCGGTGCTGGAAGGTTAATTGATGGGGTTAGCGTAAGCGAAGCTCTTGATCGAAGCCCCAGTAAACGGCGGCCGTAACTATAACGGTCCTAAGGTAGCGAAATTCCTTGTCGGGTAAGTTCCGACCTGCACGAATGGCATAATGATGGCAGCGCTGTCTCCAGCAGAGACTCAGTGAAATCGAAATCGCAGTGAAGATGCTGTGTACCCGCGGCTAGACGGAAAGACCCCGTGAACCTTTACTACAGCTTTACATTGAACTTTGACCTGACTTGTGCAGGATAGGTGGGAGGCTTTGAAGCCGAGACGCTAGTCTTGGTGGAGCCAATCTTGAAATACCACCCTGGTCATGTTGGGGTTCTAACTCAGGTATAACAATACCGAGGACAATGTATGGTGGGTAGTTTGACTGGGGCGGTCTCCTCCTAAAGAGTAACGGAGGAGTACGAAGGTGCGCTCAGACCGGTCGGAAATCGGTCGTAGAGTATAAAGGCAAAAGCGCGCTTAACTGCGAGACCCACAAGTCGAGCAGGTACGAAAGTAGGTCTTAGTGATCCGGTGGTTCTGTATGGAAGGGCCATCGCTCAACGGATAAAAGGTACTCTGGGGATAACAGGCTGATACCGCCCAAGAGTTCATATCGACGGCGGTGTTTGGCACCTCGATGTCGGCTCATCTCATCCTAGGGCTGAAGCAGGTCCTAAGGGTATGGCTGTTCGCCATTTAAAGAGGTACGCGAGCTGGGTTTAGAACGTCGTGAGACAGTTCGGTCCCTATCTACCGTGGGCGTTGGAAATTTGAGAGGATCTGCTCCTAGTACGAGAGGACCAGAGTGGACGAACCTCTGGTGTTCGGGTTGTCACGCCAGTGGCATTGCCCGGTAGCTACGTTCGGATGGGATAACCGCTGAAAGCATCTAAGCGGGAAGCCCACCTCAAGATTAGATTTCCCTAAAGAGCCGTTGAAGACTACGACGTTGATAGGCAGGGTGTGGAAGCACAGCGATGTGTGTAGCTAACCTGTACTAATTGCTCGTTTGGCTTGACCATACAACACCCAAGTGGTTTGTATCAAAGCTCTAATTAATCTATCTTGTATAAGCGAAAGCTTATAGAATATATATATTTCGATATCACCTTTAACCTTGATTCAGTTAGGTTACAAGTTGGTCGACCAATAGATAATATCTTGACGTCATAATAACATCAGACTCATATCTAACCCCCTTTGCTGACGACAATAGCGCGATGGCCCCACCTGATCCCTTCCCGAACTCAGAAGTGAAACATCGTTGCGCCAATGGTAGTGTGGTTCGCCCATGTGAGAGTAGGTCATCGTCAGCTCTCTATTCTAAAAAAGAGTCATCCTTAATTGGATGGCTCTTTTTTTTATCTTTTATTCCTAGTGACCTACATAGTAAATCCTATTTGAAGGTGAGCAAGGAATAACGACTGTCTGGGAGACAGTCGTCCGCAGCGCAAGACGGAAGGCTATGCCTGTAGATCTCTTGTGCTGCCTTGAGGAGGAACAAGAGAAACACTGTTTCGCCCGACGCAAGACAAGAGTCAGTGAAAAGTAATATAGACACATCACGCACTGCTGATATCTATTTTTCTTGCTTGCTGTGCCTGCGCAAACAGAGGCTACAAAAAATCGATATCAGCATTATCATAGCGATTTTAGGATATTTTGACTACAAGGCTGTGCTCACAGTTAATATGCTTTGCCCTAATAACGCTCCCGTCGTTCGTCAGCTCTTTATTTCTGAAATATCTCTAATTTATTTAGTAGGAGCTTTCTACGATCTCACATTGGTTTCTTAGGTTGATGTGACCTGTGTAGGAAAACCTGTTTTAAGAGGAAAGATCAATGACTATCCTTAGTGGCCAGAGAGGGGTGCAACTTGTTTCTAGCCTCTAGAATTGACCCTCGCACGTCCCAAACTAAATAGTAATACCGATCTATCCAAGATTCAAAAAGTATAAATATATTTTTTCATCTGTATACATGCTATTTTGTAGTCTATATAGAGAGATTAATTATTCTAACCTTGAAAGGATGAGTAGAGTTTGATCAATGTAAAAGTGATTTATTTCAGTTAGTTATAATAACTATAAAATAAAAGTTAATATTACCTTGACCCTCATCTCAAAGCGCGTATAATGCGTCCCAGTCGGAAGGGAAGCTACTTAAGAAAATGATTTATCATTAATTAAGGGAGCAATTAGTTTAAGAGTTCAGAGCGACTATTTAGATAGTTAATTAGAAGCCTTTAAACTAAATAAAATAACCACTTGACTTACCAAATAAAGCGTCTATAATACGCACCTCATTAAGGCAAAGCAGGAAAGCTTATATGTAAATTACATATAAATAACCTGACTAACTTACTGAAACAAATTATAAAAAAGCTTGACAATCCCAATCATTATGATAAGATAGTCGGCTCGCTAGATAGCTTAACCCGCAAGGGATTAGGGCTAAATGGTGAAAGAGATACCCTATATAATCACCTACTGGACGACAGTAGATGAACACTATTTAAAAGCATAACTAAAGAACAACTTGTGTGGATTTTTGCTGATTCAGAATGCTAAAAAATAAAGTTGACTATCTTTTCTTTTCGGAAAGATTATTAACTATAAAAATTATCATTTAAGACAGCAGAAAAACTCAAAGTTAATTCATTACGAACATAATTTTTAGCGATTTTGCCAGATTAGATGAGCCAAGTTTAGTAGCCTCTTTAAAGGGTTACATAGCAAGATTAAACTGAAGAGTTTGATCATGGCTCAGATTGAACGCTGGCGGCAGGCTTAACACATGCAAGTCGAGCGGAAACGATGGTAGCTTGCTACCAGGCGTCGAGCGGCGGACGGGTGAGTAATACTTAGGAATCTACCTAGTAGTGGGGGATAGCTCGGGGAAACTCGAATTAATACCGCATACGACCTACGGGAGAAAGGGGGCAGTTTACTGCTCTCGCTATTAGATGAGCCTAAGTCGGATTAGCTAGATGGTGGGGTAAAGGCCTACCATGGCGACGATCTGTAGCTGGTCTGAGAGGATGATCAGCCACACCGGGACTGAGACACGGCCCGGACTCCTACGGGAGGCAGCAGTGGGGAATATTGGACAATGGGGGAAACCCTGATCCAGCCATGCCGCGTGTGTGAAGAAGGCCTTTTGGTTGTAAAGCACTTTAAGCAGTGAAGAAGACTCCGTGGTTAATACCCACGGACGATGACATTAGCTGCAGAATAAGCACCGGCTAACTCTGTGCCAGCAGCCGCGGTAATACAGAGGGTGCAAGCGTTAATCGGAATTACTGGGCGTAAAGGGAGCGTAGGTGGCTCGATAAGTCAGATGTGAAATCCCCGGGCTCAACCTGGGAACTGCATCTGATACTGTTGAGCTAGAGTATGTGAGAGGAAGGTAGAATTCCAGGTGTAGCGGTGAAATGCGTAGAGATCTGGAGGAATACCGATGGCGAAGGCAGCCTTCTGGCATAATACTGACACTGAGGCTCGAAAGCGTGGGTAGCAAACAGGATTAGATACCCTGGTAGTCCACGCCGTAAACGATGTCTACTAGTCGTTGGGTCCCTTGAGGACTTAGTGACGCAGCTAACGCAATAAGTAGACCGCCTGGGGAGTACGGCCGCAAGGTTAAAACTCAAATGAATTGACGGGGGCCCGCACAAGCGGTGGAGCATGTGGTTTAATTCGATGCAACGCGAAGAACCTTACCTGGTCTTGACATATCTAGAATCCTGCAGAGATGCGGGAGTGCCTTCGGGAATTAGAATACAGGTGCTGCATGGCTGTCGTCAGCTCGTGTCGTGAGATGTTGGGTTAAGTCCCGCAACGAGCGCAACCCTTGTCCTTAGTTACCAGCGGGTTAAGCCGGGAACTCTAAGGATACTGCCAGTGACAAACTGGAGGAAGGCGGGGACGACGTCAAGTCATCATGGCCCTTACGACCAGGGCTACACACGTGCTACAATGGTAGGTACAGAGGGCAGCTACACAGCGATGTGATGCGAATCTCAAAAAGCCTATCGTAGTCCAGATTGGAGTCTGCAACTCGACTCCATGAAGTAGGAATCGCTAGTAATCGCGGATCAGAATGCCGCGGTGAATACGTTCCCGGGCCTTGTACACACCGCCCGTCACACCATGGGAGTTGATTGCACCAGAAGTGGTTAGCCTAACTTAGTGAGGGCGATCACCACGGTGTGGTTGATGACTGGGGTGAAGTCGTAACAAGGTAGCCGTAGGGGAACCTGCGGCTGGATCACCTCCTTATAGA
>NZ_AYYA01000074.1:0-3272 GCF_000511065.1 Psychrobacter sp. TB67 | reverse complement strand
ACCCCACTCTCAACTTGAAATAAGCAAATCAAACTGAAGAGGCGGATTACCAAGTTTTTTGTTGAGTACAAAGCACAGATTGTGTGAAAGAATCTTACGAATCAATCGATGAGACAAATGCCATAAATCTCTTGCTCGTACCCTTTGTATATTAAATCGTTCTGATAGCTGACCAATGACTGTTTCAACGATACGGCGGGCTTTCATTAGCCGCCTTACCACAGGTTTGGGTCTATCCTCTTTCATGTTGGCTCTGAGTGGCGTTTGTAAATCCACGCCTTGAGCGTCGTAGTACGATGTCAGACTAGGGCTGATATACCCTTTATCAGCGCCAAGCAGCCCATGAATATGAGTGGTGATTTCTGGGGCAACCGCTCTTTCATCAACATTGGCAGGAGCAAAGGTAAAGCCTTTAATCATGCCCGATAAGTTAACAAGCAAATGGCCTTCAAAGCCATAGTACCTCTCTTGCTTAGCGGCACAGTAGCTAAAAGCTGCTAAGTCTTGATAATTCTTATGCCGATAAGCGCGTCCATAATGACAGACGGGTATCGGAAAGCCATCCATAAAATGAATGTTGTCACGGCCTTCAATTTGACTGACGTTATCTTGTATCCGCTGTTTGACTTGCCACAGATTTGCGCAATGCTTTGCGAAGTTAGGGTATGAGCCGATGGCTGGAAACCAGTCTTGCCAATGCTGGGTAAAGTATTGCCAAATTTGTTTGTCTTGATCAAGGTGTAAAAATTCACCGACCATCTCCATGCAAATGACCTCAGGATCACTTAGCTTTGGCGCGTAACCTGCACTTCGCAAGGGTTTGGTGACGACTATTTTGTAATATTGCTCTACCATTAAATAGATATTGATGATAAATTCGTCTATGGGCATCTCATGACTCCATTGTGTTCTTGGTCGAAAACAATAGATTAGTGAGATGCTCTTCTTTTTTCAATCACTTTCGAAGTTGAGAGTGGGGTATAGACAGCTTCTATATAGAAGAAATAAGCGATTTTAAGCAGAAAATGCTATTTCTTATCATGATAAAACTATTTTTAATCTTAACTGACTGATAAATATAAGATATTAATAATAAGGCGAGATAATCTTTAAAATAGCCAACAAATCCCCTTGACCCTCATATCAAACCGAGTATAATGCGTCCCAGTCGAAAGGGAAGGCGGTTTAGATAAGTGGTTTACCACTTAGGAGAATCAGCAAAATAAATTACTTTTAAAATAAAATAATTTACCTCTTGACTTACCAAATAAAGCGTCTATAATACGCACCTCATTAAGGCAAAGCAGGAAAGCTTATATGTAAATTACATATAAATAACCTGACTAACTTACTGAAACAAATTATAAAAAAGCTTGACAATCCCAATCATTATGATAAGATAGTCGGCTCGCTAGATAGCTTAACCCGCAAGGGATTAGAGCTAAATGGTGAAAGAGACACCCTATATAATCACCTACTGGACGACAGTAGATGAACACTATTTAAAAGCATAACTAAAGAACAACTTGTGTGGATTTTTGCTGATTCAGAATGCTAAAAAATAAAGTTGACTATCTTTTCTTTTCGGAAAGATTATTAACTATAAAAATTATCATTTAAGACAGCAGAAAAACTCAAAGTTAATTCATTACGAACATAATTTTTAGCGATTTTGCCAGATTAGATGAGCCAAGTTTAGTAGCCTCTTTAAAGGGTTACATAGCAAGATTAAACTGAAGAGTTTGATCATGGCTCAGATTGAACGCTGGCGGCAGGCTTAACACATGCAAGTCGAGCGGAAACGATGGTAGCTTGCTACCAGGCGTCGAGCGGCGGACGGGTGAGTAATACTTAGGAATCTACCTAGTAGTGGGGGATAGCTCGGGGAAACTCGAATTAATACCGCATACGACCTACGGGAGAAAGGGGGCAGTTTACTGCTCTCGCTATTAGATGAGCCTAAGTCGGATTAGCTAGATGGTGGGGTAAAGGCCTACCATGGCGACGATCTGTAGCTGGTCTGAGAGGATGATCAGCCACACCGGGACTGAGACACGGCCCGGACTCCTACGGGAGGCAGCAGTGGGGAATATTGGACAATGGGGGAAACCCTGATCCAGCCATGCCGCGTGTGTGAAGAAGGCCTTTTGGTTGTAAAGCACTTTAAGCAGTGAAGAAGACTCCGTGGTTAATACCCACGGACGATGACATTAGCTGCAGAATAAGCACCGGCTAACTCTGTGCCAGCAGCCGCGGTAATACAGAGGGTGCAAGCGTTAATCGGAATTACTGGGCGTAAAGGGAGCGTAGGTGGCTCGATAAGTCAGATGTGAAATCCCCGGGCTCAACCTGGGAACTGCATCTGATACTGTTGAGCTAGAGTATGTGAGAGGAAGGTAGAATTCCAGGTGTAGCGGTGAAATGCGTAGAGATCTGGAGGAATACCGATGGCGAAGGCAGCCTTCTGGCATAATACTGACACTGAGGCTCGAAAGCGTGGGTAGCAAACAGGATTAGATACCCTGGTAGTCCACGCCGTAAACGATGTCTACTAGTCGTTGGGTCCCTTGAGGACTTAGTGACGCAGCTAACGCAATAAGTAGACCGCCTGGGGAGTACGGCCGCAAGGTTAAAACTCAAATGAATTGACGGGGGCCCGCACAAGCGGTGGAGCATGTGGTTTAATTCGATGCAACGCGAAGAACCTTACCTGGTCTTGACATATCTAGAATCCTGCAGAGATGCGGGAGTGCCTTCGGGAATTAGAATACAGGTGCTGCATGGCTGTCGTCAGCTCGTGTCGTGAGATGTTGGGTTAAGTCCCGCAACGAGCGCAACCCTTGTCCTTAGTTACCAGCGGGTTAAGCCGGGAACTCTAAGGATACTGCCAGTGACAAACTGGAGGAAGGCGGGGACGACGTCAAGTCATCATGGCCCTTACGACCAGGGCTACACACGTGCTACAATGGTAGGTACAGAGGGCAGCTACACAGCGATGTGATGCGAATCTCAAAAAGCCTATCGTAGTCCAGATTGGAGTCTGCAACTCGACTCCATGAAGTAGGAATCGCTAGTAATCGCGGATCAGAATGCCGCGGTGAATACGTTCCCGGGCCTTGTACACACCGCCCGTCACACCATGGGAGTTGATTGCACCAGAAGTGGTTAGCCTAACTTAGTGAGGGCGATCACCACGGTGTGGTTGATGACTGGGGTGAAGTCGTAACAAGGTAGCCGTAGGGGAACCTGCGGCTGGATCACCTCCTTATAGA
>NZ_AYYA01000073.1:0-31035 GCF_000511065.1 Psychrobacter sp. TB67 | reverse complement strand
TATAGTCACTGCACTACAAAAGAGTTATGTTTTGGATGAATATCATAAAACAATTTAGATAAGTCATTTTCCATCCAACCTTGGCGTAAAAACTTCACTTGAGCCCACTTTTTCTCGATGGGATTTAAGTCAGGACTATAAGGAGGTAAGAATAATAGCCTGTGACCATGCCTGTTAAGCAGCTTTTGAACGCGCTTATGAAAGGCTGCATTATCCATAACGATTACACATTTTCTCTTAAGCTTTGGTATCAGCGTGAACTTGCACCAGTGATAGAAAATCTTTTTATTAATGTTGGTCTTTAAGCAATTGAGTGCAAACAGCGTTTTGCCATATAGTGCACCAATGACGTTGGTTCGATCTTTGGCTTGCCAATTGTAACTGCCAATGCAGGGGCTACCAATGGGTGCATAACCACAAGGACGCATCGTTTCACTCTCAAACCCACTTTCGTCCATATAGACAATAGCAAAGCCTTGAGCAATGTAGTGGTTAAGCTTGGCTAGATAAGTCGCTCTTTTCACAGGACAGGCTTTGGGATGCTCAAGTGTCTTTTTTTTTGCTAACACCAATACGCTTTAAGGCTTTACTGATGCCTGTTGGGCTACAATCAAAACGCTGTGCTCGCTCATAGTGATAATCGTCAGGGTGGTCTTTGACATCTTGAGCTAAGGCTTCATCCTCTATTTTGTAGGGCTTAATATATCGAGTGGTTTTACTATGAAGACGCTTTTTCCACTTCTGGATAGTCGTTGGACTGATATCATAGAAAACAGCAGCTTCAGCAAAGGTCATGCCCTCATCTAAGCTTTTTAAGACTTGTTTGCGAAAATCTAGGGAGTAAGTCATGGTTATTTATTGTGGTAATCGTTTAGTTGATTTATTTTATAACATTTTTGTGGTCAGGTGACTATAGCAGAGACAGGGTTTTGACTATTGGTGGAAGCGATAATATGGTCAGTCGTTTCTTTATTTGTATTTATTATGACTTTAACTAGAACTGATCTATTATCATCCATATCTAGGTTATGATAGTTGTATATAGAGTAAGAAGTTTGTAAGCCATTTACTATCTGTATGTTTTCAATAGATAATTTCTTCCCTACTTCTTTTGGCTCTTCTGCAATAATGGTAATACCATTATTTAACCACCAGAAATCCTCATTCGAAGGGTTTTCTATTGATTCCCGTATCCGCTTATTTACATCTACTGATCCTTGAAAGTGTCTAATATTACTTTCAAAAAGATCATCACGAATACCTCCGTTTTCTGCTGTTAAAAACTCCTTGTAGTTTCCTAACTTAACAGTCCCAATATACCCAATACCATAATTATCAAATTCTGTCGATAATGGTCTATCTTTAAATTCTATAGTATTACGATTGGACTTCTGCTGTTGGTATAATTCGAGTAGCTCTTTAGAGCTATAGACAGAAAAATTTATATCGGAAGTGCTAAATATTTTCTGAGATATTTCGACTAACTGCTCTGCCTTTTGAGAAAAAACTGTATTAAAATTTTTGCTAGGAGCATTTGATATATAGAGATAATCTAAAGATATCTTTCCTCCACTGGTAGCAGTTTTTTTCCAAACTTCAGTTAATAACAATGCTTGATTAACTAAATCTGAATTGAAACGAGATAGTAGTAGCTCTTCCTCGTTTTCTAGGTTGAATAAAACGGGAACTGTAGTGATAAGTTTGTCAATTATACCTTCTTTGAAGGAGCTTGCTTTCTTACATTGCGAAATAATGAATTTAGCATTAGTTTTGTTAGTAAAATTGAAGTTATCTAAATTATCTATATTATCTATGTATTCATCATTAATAAAAATCATAATGGAGTCGATACCACCATCATTACTACCATCGACAATTGAAGATAATATATTTTCGTATGTCACGCTACTATCTTTATGGATTTGAGTTAATGAAAAAATCTCGAATAATTCACTATCAGACAAATCAATCTCATTACTCTCTTTAAAAGCTTTAATGCAGCCTTCAAGTATTATTTTTTCATTGCTCATGATAGAACCTTTTCTTACATTTTGGATTAATTTTTAAAGTCAATATCTTACAACAAAATCGCTCCCGAAGGAGCTTTTTAGCTCTGATAGCAGAATTTATCATAACGGGCTGATTAATTTTCGATAGTTAAGCTTTGAGGTAGCTACGTGCCAAGAGACGCACCAAGGTGTATTCGTCGTCTAGCTCAGAAAAATAAGTAATATAAAGTTAAAAACCCTCAATTAAGGGGTTTTTGCATAAAGCCAAAATTGAATACACCTAAACCATAGCCCGAACCCTTGCCATAATCCCACGCCCAATCACCAATCTTACATAAATAATCGCAATACCTAGCAGCAAGGCGAGGAGCAATCCGCCACCAATAGCTAGATTTACCCACGGCACGCTAAAGCGTAGATTGAACCACTGGGTAATGGCAAACCACGCGCCAACACTAGCGATAGTCATCGCAAACACCGCTGCGCTAACGCCAAGTACGCCAATCTCCAAGATATTGAGCTTATATAAATCAGACTTCTGCATCCCTAATAATCGGAATGAGGCGCTTTCTTGCATCCGATCTTGTGAAGTGGAGAGTAGCGAGCTGATAAGTACCATAATCCCAGTCAATAACGCCAGTAGCGTAAAGACATAGACCAAGCGACTCATCTGCATCACTAAGTCTTGGATTTGCTCCGCGATAGCGGTACCATCGATGGTGGTTACCGCAGGGAACTGGCGTACTAGCTGACCTTGCAGCTCTGGAATACTGGCCTCGGCTACATGCGCCGTAGCGAACTGGATTTGCGGCGCCGCAGACAAAATATCTGGCTCAAACAAGAAATAGAAGAACGGACTTGGGCCACGTTCAAACCTTGAGCGGATACTAGTGATTTGACCCGTCAGCTCGATACCTTGAATATTGAAGACGACTTGATCGCCCATGCCAACATTAAGCATATCGGCTGCGGTATCTAAGATAGATAGTGGCTGTACTTGTTGTAGCTTTGAGGTTTGCGGATCTTGATCTTTGATAGGCGTATAGAGCTTATCTTGAGTCGCGGTATCGCTAATAAACTCGGTATCCATTACGCTATCGGCGTAGCTTAAGTTAAACACTCGCGTCGGGTCGTCTTGGTTGTCAGGGGCATCGATATCGGCAGCGGCAACGTCATTAGCGGTGACCACGCGCGCGCGAATGACAGGATAATAGCTGACAGGCGCTTTGAGTATATTGTTGATCGCTTCATGCTGTTCGGTTTGTACATCGAGCAAGAATATATTGGGCGCATCCTCTGGATAAGCATCGACGAACTGCGCGTTGATGCTGTGATTGAGAGTGGTAATCAGCGTCAATACCGCTACAGATAGCGCTAAGGTCACAAAAAATAATGCCGATTGATTGCCTTTACGCGCCAGATTATGAATGGCGATACGCTGCATCCAACTGACTTTACGACGCTTAGCAATGCCCGCTAGCAGCCCTAACCAACTTCGAGCCAATAGCCAAAACACCGCGACAAAGGCAATTAGGCCAATGAGTAATTGCGCGGATAATATCCATGAGCCGACTTCATAAGCGAAGAACAGATAGAGACCGATAAACATCACCGTATACGACAGCAGTGGCAAACGTTGAAACCAAGATTGATCGGCAGCGGCTTGGCTAGCGCCTTGATTGAGTAGGGTAGCAGGGGTAGTGGTGCTCAGCTCACTGAGACCGCGCTGGGTAATCACTATCGTCAGTAGGATAGCGATAATAAGCGTTTTGACAATGCTAATAGGGTTAATAGCCAAACCAATATCGGCAGGCAAGATAGCCGACAGATAGGGCTGACCAATCTGTAATAGCCCGAGACTGAGCACAGTAGCGGCGATACTAGCGATGATCGAAGTGGTCAATAATAACCGATAATAACTGGCTTTAATCTGCCTAACCGGTTCGCCCATCGCCATACGAATGGCATTATTAGACTGCTGCTTCGTGACAAAAGCGGTGATAACGCCGTACATAGCGACCGCTGATAATAGCAGTACCGCGATAACCAGCAGCTTTAAAAACATCAATACATTGTCAGAGATACGCGAGACTTGCGTGTCCTCAGAGTCTATATCAGAGAGCTGAATGTCAGGATAGCTGACTAAGGTTTGCTGTAATTGCTCATTTAACGTGGTGATGGTTTCCGCGTCACCTGCTATCTCGATACGATAACGCACACGGCTACGCTGACCTAACAGGTTAGTCGCGGCTAAGCCGTCCTCTTGCATCAATACATGCCCGCCAAAATCAAAGGCACTTAGCGGACGATCGGGCTCTTTGGTCAGTATATCGCTGATAGTAAACTCAGCTTCACCGATTTTGATAGTATCGCCAACGCTAGCGTTAAGACCCTGCATGACTTCTGGCGCGACGACTACGGTGTTAGGTTTGAGCTGTTGCCATAGAGGTTTGCCTGAAGCAGTTTGGGCTTCACCGTATAGCGGATAAGCAGGGGTGACGCCCTTGACGCGGACGAGTAAAGTTTGCTGATCGGTCACTGCCATTGAGCTAAACTGATAATCGTAAACGATTTGGTCATCAGGCAAATCTTTGACTTGTTCTATGATTTGCGCAGGCCACTCCTGATTGGCCTCTAACACTAAGTCGCCACCGACGAGCGCGCGCTGATTATCGGTGATGTATTTATCGACAGATTGCTGAATAGAATCAAGGGTTAGATAAGTGGCAAGTGATAAGGTTAAGGTAATTAGGAATAAAACCGGATAAACCCAACGTCGCCACCAGCTACGGGTTAAGGCTTTAGTGCCTAAAGTAGAGGCAAAGACAGCAAGCATAGTAGACATTAAGCTTTGATTTGATTTATCGCTAGATAATCTATTCTTATCATTATTAGCAGTATTATCCATTAACTTTTGATCCATCTATCATCCCATCATGCATAGTAATCACCCGATCCGCCATCTCGGCAAGCGCAGGATCATGAGTGACTACCACTAGCGCGGATCCTGTTTGTTGACGTAGATCTAATAATAGCTGCATGACTTGATCAGCGTTTTGCTCATCTAGATTACCTGTTGGCTCATCAGCGAAGACAATTTTAGGGCGTGAAACCAAAGCACGCGCGACAGCAGTACGTTGTTGCTCGCCACCTGATAGTTGACTCGGCAAGCTATCACGGCGATGACCCAATCCGACCGCTTCGATAAGTTCATCGACGCGCGCTTGATCGGGACGACGGGCGATATCAAGCGGGAAAGCAATATTTTCAGCGACGGTTAGCGTAGGCAACAAGTGAAAGGATTGAAACACAAAACCCATATCGCGCTGACGGATAGCCGCCAGTTTATCTTCATCAAGGCTGCTTAAAGTTTGATTGCCTAATTCAACCGAGCCACTATTGGGGTAATCAAGCGCTGCTAAGAGGCCTAGCAAAGTTGATTTACCTGAGCCTGATTTGCCCATGATCACTACGAACTCGCCAGCATTGACATGGATATCAACGTTCTTAATAATTGTCAGCGAACGCTCACCTACCGAGACAGTCTTAGTTAAGCCCGTAGCCCGTAGTAGCACTTCTTGGTTGGAGGCAGGATTCACATTATTAGCTTTTGTTAGGCTCATTGCGCAGTCTCAGTGGTAGGCGTTTCTACAGGGGTAAGCGAGTTTGCTTGCATGGATTGCAGCATTCTCTCAAGCTCAGGCTTGAGCACTGGCAAGATATTATTATCAACGATGATGGTATAACCTTCTTTAGTCGGGTGAATAGCATCAGCTTGATTGAGCTCGGCTTTACCACCGACCCCGTCCAAAAAGAACGGAATCATTTTTAGGTTCATATCTTTAGCGATACGCGGATAGATAGCCGAGAAGGATTTGACGTAATCATTACCGAGATTGTCATAGATTTGCATACCGCCTAAAATGACTTCGCTACCGTTATCTTGTAGATGCTTGACCGCCGTACGAATATTTTTTTCAACAGTAGCGACATCGAGACCGCGAATCGCATCATTAGCGCCAATAGTTAATATCGTGATATCAGGTTCGGTCTGGCTCACCCAATCGAGACGATTGACTAGTCCGGTACTGGTTTCGCCACTGAGACCAGAATTGACCACGTCCACATTGGTATAGCCCATCTGCTTGAGCTTCGCTTCTAATTGCGCAGGATAATTATCTTCAGGGTCGACACCTAAGCCTTCGGTTAGTGAATCGCCAAGGGCTAAAATGGTTATAGGTTGTGACTTTTCTTCCTGATCCGTAGCACTGATACTTGCCGCTCCTTCAACCACTACAGGCTTATTAACCGTTGCCGTTTCAGTGGTTTGTGGCTCGTTAGCAGCTTCTGTTTCAGCAGGTTTTTGACAGCCACTTAACAGCAAAGCTATGCTAAAAATCCCGATAGTTACGCTAAAAATAGACCGCTTAATTAAGCTAAGGTTGTTATTTTTCATCATGTAAGTATCTCTTAATCAATCGAACCAGTTTAGCAAAATAAAGTGATAGTCAATATAAGGGTAAAGTTACGGCAAGTAGGTTAATTCTATCTTAAGCCTTCTGTCCGTCGACCATAATGGGGCGACTGACTAACCACGCAAAACCGACATTAATCACCATCAGGATCAGCATAAGTAACAGTGCTAAGCCCCAATTACCAGTTAATTCATGTAGCCAACCTGTGCCTAACGGACCAAAGAAGGCTAGCAAGTAACCAACGAACTGCGCCATGCCCGATAGCTCGCTGGACTGGTTGGTGGTATAAGTGCGCAGGGAAAACAGCATCATACTGAGCGTAAAGATAGCAGAACAACCTGCTCCCATCAAACCTGACCACAGCCAAGCTAAATCAGGGGTTAGATAACTGACTCCTAACACCCCAATGACGTTGAGCACCGCAGCTAAGATCGCGAGCGCTTGAATAGGGCGGCCACGATTGACGAGCCAAGTCAAACTTAAAATAGAGAGCGGCGCCATAAATTGAAACACCGAGCCCATCTGGCCAGCAGCAACTGGAGTTAAACCCTTACTGACCCAAATAGAAGGTAAAAAGCTGGCAACGGTATAAAACAGTAGTGACTGCAAGCCCATAAATACCGCTATTTGCCATGCAAAAGACGTACGCCACATCGAAATCTTTGAAGATCCTGAGGGCGGCAAAACAGCAGCTTGATGATTAGAAGAGCCCAAACTAAAACGCAAAAATACCCAAATCGCTAGGGCAAATAGTCCCAACAACGACCAACCACCGAGCGACCATTGCCAACCGACACTTTCAGATAACGGTAATACCACCCCTGCGACAATACCCGCAGACACCGTCATGGTCAGGCTAAATAGGCCAGTAATCAATGGAATATGTTGCGGAGTGCGCTGCTTGATAACGGGTGCCGCCAAGGTGTTAGCAAAGCCGATAGCCAAGGTCAGTAATAAAGTACCCGTTAAGAATCCCAGCCAAGTTGGTATGACAGTACGAATAATCATACCTGCCGTTAATAAACCAATCATCGCAATGAGCGTATTCTCAAGACCAAAGCGCTTACCAATCGTTGGTGCGATAAGCGCGCCCACTGCAAACGTTAGCATCGGCACCGCACCCAGCCAACCAATCTGCGTCTCAGAGATATTGAGCGCTTCTTGCACCACTGGTGCAATAGAGCCAAGGGCCACGATCGGTGCGCGCATATTGGTGGCGAGTAATATCATGGCGCATAGTACGAGCCAAAAAGTGAAGCGCGATGAAGGCAGCTTAAACGCTGACGAGGTATCTGGGTGAGACTGTGGTGGCAAATCAGACGGCAAATGGGAGGAGGTAGACATAGCAGCACGACTATTATTAAAATGAGAAAAAGGACACGTCATTAAACAACGCCGAAGAATCGTCGCTGATAAATAACACTAAGGAAAACGCACCTAAACGGTGACTAACATTATCAATCAGAATCGCAAATCAGAACTAGACATTACTTGCACAGCGCAAGGAGTACGAGCTTGTTACCCTATAAGCTAGGGTAAACATAATGTATGGGTAGTGGCTTTATATATGAGTAATAGCCTATACGAGTATGGCTTTGAGAGATTGATTGTCGTCAATCACACATAACGTGGCTACGGCATCAGGCGCGCTGAAGCTATTATTGGCACTTTTTTCACTCACCCTTTTATGGACAACTGATCTAAAACCAAGCATATAAACAGCTGATGGCACAATAAAAAATAGCGCCAGCCACTTTCAAAGTGACTAGACGCTATTATAAGAACAGATGTAAGGTAAATGCTACCAGCGTATGGTAACCAATGTGACCTTTATACAGATTTGCCTAATTGAGCAGCTCTAAGCGCGTTTTCTTGCTGCTCTGCGATGATTGAATCGCATTTGTTAGGATCGTTACCACAAAACGAGCAGTTTTCATCGCCCATCAGTTTTGCAACGCCGCCGCAAGATCCTCTAAGCGGCTTTTTTTTGACCATATAACCGATACCCATAAACACAAAGAATAGGATAAATACAGTAAAGGTAATAGCAAGCATGGGAAGTAGTTGGCTAAGCATAGAGGAGGCCTCGTTTTAAAAATAGGGCAGTCATCAGTAGAGATAACTTACTAATAGTATAGCAAATTTTTGCATTGCTCGTTGATGCTAATAGGGTGTTCTTTACAGCATTACACTAGGGCATGCCCTCAATTCAACCGATAGCGATCTAAATAGGCTAAAAGTGGTTAAACATCGCCAGATATCGGCCAAACATCATCAAATAGCTAGATAATATCATCGATATGATCTAGCTATTTTCCTTGTTTGACAGCAATTTACCTTGCTTTTATCCTCATTTTTAAAATGAGGACACGCCCTAGAAATTTACGGTTGTTTATCCGCACGCAGGTTCATCATCGCCGGTGTCTGTACCAGTTGCCAATCGTCGATACTGTCTAAACGTTCTTTGGCTAAAGAATCACTAGGCTTGATACCGTCAGCTAATATCACAAACAGCGCGGCTAGGTTTTGTTCCTTAGCGACTTTTAAGGCCTTTTCATAAGGCATCGCCGTCAGTGCCGTTGCCCAGGCATCTGCCAACGCAACCGAATCTGCAGCCACGGTGACCGAAGGAGCACCACCAACAATAGGCTTGCCAGTGGTGGGATCGATCGTGTGACTATAGTGCTTACCATTAAAGACGACCGAGTTGCGATAGTTCCCTGACGTTGCTAGATGCATCTGATTCGTCGTGTTCATCGGTTGACGGATGGCGGTAATTGTTTGGCGTTCGCTAACGGTGCTACCGTCGATAGGCGCATCAATCGCAATTTGCCACGGTTGCTGTTGGTTATTGACGCCAGAGGTGGCAATTTCACCACCAATCTCGACCATATAATTACGGATTTTATAGTTGTTTTTGAGGACGTCAGCGATAACGTCAACTCCGTAGCCTTTTGCCACTGCTGAAAAATCAAGCTCGATGCCGTCTTTGGTTTTAATAAGACCGTTGTCGTTTTGCACCACGCTCTCAAAGTCTACCAAGGCTTTTGCTTGCGCGATGTCTAGCGCAGTTGGCGGGCTTTGTAGGCGCTCAACCGTCATGGTGCTACCAAATCCCCATGTCTCAATCAGTGGCATCACTGTCGGGTCAAAGGCACCGCCTGATTGTTGATAGACTTGCCTAGACGCCTCTAATACATGGCTGAAATCGGAGTCGATAGCAATCGGCGTATCTTTGCCTAATTGATTAAATTTAGAAATAGTAGAGTCCGCTTGATAAGTGGACATGCTGTCATTGATATCTTGCAAACGCTTATCAATCGCGGCTTGGATGGCAGTTTCGTCTACATCATCCGGTAGTTGATAGCTAATATGGTAGCTGGTGCCCATCGTCTCACCGCTCAGATAATTATAATCTGGCGTTTGCTGGCAAGCAGTGAGGCTCACTGTACCGATGAGACCAATGACGCCATATAGGGCGATAGTGTTGTTTTTATTAGTAGACAAGGAATACATTAAATTTTTCATAAGCTCTTTGCTATAGCATCAGGGGTGAATGTGGCTTTAGTTAAGCGTTGCCTATTTTACACCCCTTGCCACCCATAACGCCAATAACTCTAAAATTGCAAAAGTCAGCGAGCGTGTTAATGAGTCCCTAGTATATTTATGCTTATTATTTCACTTGCGACTCACGTATTAACTTATAGAGCTTTGGCGGTGATAGGCGATTGACTCTCGTGGCCAGTTTTTCTTGTTTGCCACCAACGATGATGTATTCTTTATCGTTACTAAGCGCCTTAACGACTTGCTTGGCAAAGGCAGTTGCAGTCAGTCCTTTATTGGTCGCCTCATCCATGGTACCTTGGGCGCTACCATCTCCTGTCAGCGCGTTAATAGAAACGTTGGTTTGGATAAAGCCTGGAAATACGGTCGCAACCTCTATGCCTTGATCATGCAATTCTGCACGTAAACTGTTCGCCCACATATGTAAGGCGGCTTTGGCTGCCCCATAAGCACCGCGATATTGCGTACCGAGTAAGCCTGCGACACTCGATATCATCACGACTTTGCCGCCGCCTTGTGCGATCATATTGGGCAAAACCAATCTTGTGAGACGCGTTTGCGCAAAATAGTCTATCTCCATAATTTGCCGTTCGACCTCTTCACTGGTTTCCATAATAAGCGCGCGTTGACTGACGCCAGCATTATTAATCAGCCAGTCAATGTTCCCTGCTTGTGCGATAGCAGCGTCATAGGCTTCTTTCGCTTGCTCGGCATCACTAATATCAAAAGGCATAATGATATGTTTTTTGCTGTGTTTGCAGCTTTTTTTGACCGCTGCTAATTTTGCCTCATCACGACCACTCAAAATAATCCGAGCACCACCTTTGGCAAAAGCAATGGATAAGGCTTCACCGATACCGCTAGAAGCACCAGTTATCCAAATGGTTAATTCCTTTACTTTAGCTTTCATAAGAATCCTTTCTTAAATAATTGAAGTTTTTCATAGACTTTAGCCAATGATTTTTTTAGCTTAAGAATATTTCTATTTTAAAGCCACAAACTGGATACCATCATATATTAAATTTAAAAAAATAAAAAAGGCATCTAATAGGATGCCCTTAATTTTAACTAACGATCATTCAATTGTATTATAGGCGTTATCTTTCAGCTAACCTTTGACTTGTATAGCGGTAACCTTCTGATTCCATGCATGAACTAAATAAACTCTTTTCTTTTTCACTACTTACCTTTGCTATGCCAATTTGATATTTACATTTTTGTATAGCACTGCGAGTATCATGTTGCGAAATCCCTACTTTCTGCCACGTTGGATCTACAACTCGAGAAACCGTACAACTAGAAATCATAGATAAGCAGATGACAAGACTAGTAAGAATACTTAATTTCATAATATAACCTTAAATAAAAATAATTAAATGGCTATGGTAAATTAAGATATTCATAGCCAATGAATAGATCAGTATGAAATGTTAACAAGAAAATACTAATAATGTAAGGTTTTAGAAATAAAGAAAGAGCCTCAATCGAGACTCTTTTTTTATTCATACTTTTAAATTTGTCTTCTATGCTTAACCGCTCATTTAACTATCCTGCTTAACCACCAAAGTCATCAAGCATGATATTTTCGTCTTCAACACCAAGGCTATGCAACATGTCGATTACCGCCGCGTTCATCATCGGTGGCCCACACATGTAATATTCACAGTCCTCTGGGTTTGGATGATCTTTGAGATACTCTTCTAGCAAGACGTTATGGATAAAGCCAGTATAGCCATCCCAATTGTCTTCAGGAAGCGGATCAGACAAAGCCACATGCCACTCAAAGTTATCGAACTCTTCTTCTAGTTGATCATAATCTTCAACATAGAACATCTCACGAATAGAGCGTGCACCGTACCAAAAGCTAATCTTACGCTTAGTGTTTAAGCGTTTAAGCTGATCAAAGATGTGTGAGCGCATCGGTGCCATACCTGCACCACCACCCACAAAGATCATCTCAGCTTCGGTGTCTTTGGCAAAGAATTCACCATAAGGACCTGAAACCGTCACTTTATCACCAGGCTTTAAGCTAAATGTCCAAGAAGACATCTTACCTGGTGGGATACCGTCAGGGCCACGTGGCGGTGGACTAGCGATACGAATGTTAAACTTAATAAGGCCTTTTTCTTCTGGGTAGTTGGCCATTGAATAAGCACGAATAACCGGCTCATCAACTTTTGAGACATAGTTGAAGATACCGAATTTTTCCCAGTCTTCTCTATACTCTTCGGCCACATCGAAGTCTTTGTAATGTACTTCATGCGGTGGCGCTTCCAACTGTACATAACCACCAGCGCGGAAGTTAACTTCTTCGCCTTCTGGAATTTTAAGCACTAGCTCTTTAATAAAGGTGGCAACGTTATCGTTAGAGATAACTTCACATTCCCACTTTTGTACATCAAAGAATTCAGGATCAATCTCGATTTTCATGTCTTGCTTAACAGCTACCTGACAAGCCAAGCGCATGTGATTACGGATTTCACCTTGGGTAAAATAGCCTTCTTCGGTAGGCAAAATAGAACCGCCCCCTTCAATAACGCGGCAACGACACTGCGCACACGTACCACCACCACCACAGGCTGAAGATAAGAAAATACCTTCGCTCGCCAGTGTCTGTAGTAGTTTTCCGCCTGCCGGTGTCACGACGTCATTATCGGGATTGTCATTGATATGGATAGTAACATCGCCTGAACTGACCAGTCTTGAGCGCGCTGCCAAAATAATGGCAACGAGACCCATGATGATCAAGGTAAACATAGCAACGCCACCAATCGCCGTAGCGTAATCCATGGTAGGTATCCTTAATCTATGGAGTAGGGGTGCGAAAAGACGTCATTGCGTATTTTCTGAACCCCTACCGAATAAATGAATTAAATAGGTCAAATCGCTAAATAGGCTTTTAAGCTTAGCGGTCTAGATTGACATACCGCCGAAAGACATAAAGCCAAGTGACATCAGACCAACCGTGATAAAGGTAATACCGAGACCACGCAGCGGCGCTGGAATGTCTGAGTATTTTAACTTTTCACGGATACCAGCCAATGCAGTGATCGCCAATGCCCAACCGAAGCCTGCGCCGACGCCGTATACCATCGATTCGCCAAAGTTGTAGTCACGCTCAACCATGAACAGCACGCCACCTAAGATGGCACAGTTGACAGTAATGAGCGGTAAGAATACCCCTAGCGCGTTATAGAGACTTGGGACAAACTTATCCAAGAACATCTCTAGAATCTGTACGGTCGCAGCTATCAGACCAATATAACTGAGCAAGCCCAAAAAGCTTAAGTCGATATCTGGGAAGCCTGCCCATGCCAGCGCACCATTTTTTAGAATGAACTGAAATAGTAAGTTGTTTAGCGGCACGGTAATCGCCATCACGACGACTACGGCAACCCCAAGACCAATCGCAGTGGACACTTTCTTCGATACTGCCAAAAAAGTACACATACCTAAGAAGTAGGCCAGCGCCATATTCTCAATAAAGACTGAGGTTATAAATAAACTAACATAATGTCCCATTAGTGACCGCCTCCATGTGCCATGCCTTTAGACTGCGGCTTCATTACAAATTCAGCATCTTCAACCTGTTCTGGTTTCCAAATACGAACGATGGCAATGAATAATCCAATGATAAAGAATGCTGACGGTGGCAACAGTAATAGACCGTTTGGAATATACCAACCGCCATCAGTAACAGGCTGTAGGATGGTAATACCAAACCACGTACCTGCACCTAATAGCTCGCGGATAGTCGCGACAAATAACAGCACCGCCGAGTAGCCAAGACCGTTACCGATACCGTCCAAAAAGCTGGGTACGGGTGGATTGCTCATGGCAAAGGCTTCGGCACGGCCCATAACGATACAGTTGGTGATAATCAAGCCAACGAAGACCGATAGACCTTTACTAACATCATAAGCGACGGCTTTTAGCACTTGATCGACCAAAATAACCAGTGAGGCAATGATGGTCATCTGTACAATAATACGAATACTTGACGGAATTTGCTTACGAATAATAGAGATAAAGAAGCTCGAAAACGCCGTTACCAGAGTCAACGCCACACACATCACCAACGCATTGGACATGCTGGTCGTCACCGCCAGTGCCGAACAGATACCTAATATCTGTAGGGCAATGGGGTTATTATCAAAGATAGGCGAGGTTAAAATACTTTTAGTGTCAGCCATGTTATGCCTCCTTGCCGTTTGCTACTGGTAGGGTCGCTGCCAGTTCGGTTGTCGGTTGAGCGCTCTTATTGTCCGGTGGTGTCGACTGGCTCGCTTGGGCATCAACACTGTCAAGCGTTTGACCGTTCTGTTCGCGTAGCAAATCTAGGTAAGGCTTATAACCTTGCTCACCGAGCCAAAACTGAATCATGTTGCTCACACCGCGACTGGTTAGCGTTGCACCGCTGATACCGTCAACCCAGTTGTCTTTTGGATTACCCGCTTTGGTCACACCCGTTGCCACGTCACCGTTTTCGTCATACGAGTGGATACCGCTCCACATCGCGCGCCATTTTGGCTCTTCGATGCGAGCGCCAAGGCCTGGGGTTTCTTTATGCTCATAGAAACTGATACCTTTAATGGTATTCATGTCGCTCTCAAGCGTTAAGAAACCATAAATCGTACCCCATAGGCCATAGCCTTGAATCGGTAGTACCACCATCTCAGGCTTACCTGCGTCATCTTCTTTGACGTAGACTTTGGCGTATTTAGGCTTGCGACCAATACTGGCTGGATCGTTATCCCCTAAGTCATCGCTCAGTGCTTTGTTCTTGGTCGCTTGGCTAGCGTCATAATCATTACGATCAGGGATGCCCGCGGCTTTTAGCGCGTCATCCTCTACATAATTGCCTTTATTCAAGTCAATGATTTTTACTTCAAAATCTTTGAAGCGCTCAGTAACGTCGTCAGCGGTATCAGATTCAGCATCGTACATACCGGCGGCGACTAAGATGTTTTTGTTGCGGTCTAAGCGTGCGTTTTCGACTTGTGCTGGCTTTAGACCAACAGCAGCTGCTGAGACCAATACGGAACACACCAAGCATAGCGTCAATGCCACACTGATGGTTTTCGCATTATTACTTTTGGGCTTGGACATAGCGAACCCTCCGTGCTGTTTGGCGTTTGATGTTTGCTTGGGTCACAAAGTAATCAAACAATGGAGCAAATAAGTTGGCAAATAGAATGGCCAGCATGATGCCTTCTGGGAAGGCTGGGTTGACGACGCGAATCAATACGGTCATAAAGCCAATCAAGATACCATAAGCCCAGCGGCCTTTATTGGTATGCGCAGCAGAGACTGGATCGGTCGCCATAAAGACAGCACCGAATGCAAAACCACCAATTACTAAATGCCAGTAAAACGGTAGGCTCATCATCAAGTTGTCTTTAGAGCCAATCATATTAAAGACAAGGGAGGTGGCAATCAGACCAACCACACAACCTGCCATGATGCGCCATGAGGCAATACGCGTCCATAACAGAACTGCTGCACCCATTAAGATTGCTAAGGTCGATACTTCACCGATACTGCCTTGCATGTTGCCTAAGAACGCATCACCCCACGTAATGGCATTACCGTAGACATCGACGAAATCCTGAGGTACTACGCCAAGTGCCGCTAGGCCAAGTGGTGTCGCTCCTGAAAAGCCGTCAACTGCTGTCCATACTGAGTCGCCTGACATATAAGCAGGATACGCAAAGTATAGGAACGCACGACCCGATAGGGCAGGGTTAAGGAAGTTCTTACCGGTACCGCCGAAGACTTCTTTGGCCACGACCACACCAAAGATGATACCTAAGGCTACTTGCCATAATGGAATATCTGGTGGTAGACATAGTGCGAATAATACAGAGGTCACAAAAAAACCTTCGTTGACTTCGTGTCCGCGCACCACGGCAAAGATAATTTCACAGAAAATACCGACGGCAAAGGTAACGATATAGATCGGTAAGAACTGCATCGCCCCGTAGACAAAACTCGCCCAAATACTGTCTGGGTTATAGCCTGCCATACTGGTGATGATGGTACGCCAGCCTTCAGGCTGCAAGCCAAGTTGAGTAATAGCTGTCAATGCTTGATGACCGATATTGTACATACCCCAAAACATCGCTGGGAAGGTACATAGCCAGACGGTAATCATAATGCGTTTTAGATCAATCCCGTCACGCACATGTGATGAGGCGTATGTCGTTGAGTCTGGTTGACGCAAAAACGTATCAAACATCTCAAAGATGGCATAGTATTTTTCGTGTTTGCCACCTTTGGTGAAAGACGGCTCCATACGATCGAACATATTGTGTAAAAATTTCATCGTGGTTAGCCCTCCAGTTCAATGCGCGTTAAGTTATCACGCAAAATATCACCGAATTCATATTTGCCAGGAGATACGAAGGTGCATAATGCTAAATCTTCTTCGTCCAATTCAAGTGCGCCCAAGTCTACTGCCGTGATGATGTCTTCGACAATCAACGCGCGTAATAGCTGCGTTGGCAGATAGTCTTGTGGCATGACCTCTTCATAAACCCCGATAGGTACCATCGCGCGCGGTGAGCCGTTACTGGTGGTGGTAAAGTTGTATTTTTTGCGACCGAAGAACTGCGAGATGTAGATAGGCAGTTTTGAGAAACGGTTTGCACCTGGTGTAAAGAAATGGAACGCTGGGCGTTCATGACCTTCAGTTAACACGCTGATTTGATCATGGAAGCGACCAACATAGGCAATATTCGAAAATGACTGGCGACCCGATAGCACTGAACCTGAAATAATACGGTTCTCGCCATCGATCAGTTGACCTTTAGTCAAGGCAGTAATATCTGCACCGCGTTCGGTAGCGATTAGGTGTGGGTTTTTGACCGCAGGGCCTGCTAGGCTTAGCAGGCGACGCGTATATAAGCGCCCAGTGGTAAATAGCTTTCCAATCGCAATCACGTCTTGGTAGCCGATCGTCCAGACGCTCACGCCACGCATGATTGGATGCAAGAAATGAATATGCGTGCCAGCCAGACCTGCTGGATGCTTGCCAGCAAAGCTATGATACGCAGTAACATTATTAGACGCAGTCTTCGCAACTGGCGTCAGCTGGGCATCACCATGATGGCAGACAAAGGTCTTAGGGCTGAGCGTCGATAGTACCGCAAGTCCGTCGTTGAACGCTTGCAGTTGCTCATTGATCAGCAGCATCGGGTCAAACGCTAAGGGATTGGTATCCATCGCGGTGACAAAGATGGCATGCGGACGGGCACCGATTTCAGGAGAACGGCTATAGGGACGCGTACGGAACGCGGTCCATTCACCAGAGGCAAGCAGTTGGGTTTCAACGACTTCAGAATCTAGGTCAGCAAGTTGCTGGGAGTCGTAGCGCTGAAATTCTACTTCTTCACCGTTTGGGTCGACCGCAATCACAAGACTTTCGAACACACGACGCTCACCGCGATTAACGGCGATGACCTTACCAGCAGCAGGGGCAGTGTAGATAACGCCGACACGTTTTTTGTCTTCAAAAACGGGCTGACCTTTAGCTACGATGTCGCCTTCTTTGACATTCATCGTGGGCTTCATGCCCACATAATCATAGCCAATGAGTGCCACATGGGCAGGTCTGTGCTCAGATATCTCGCGGGAGGGTTCACCAGTGATGGGCAAATCCAAACCTTTTTTGATGGTAATCATAAGCGAAAACTTAGTCCATAGTCTAAAACGATACCAGACGTCCTGTTTGGTATATCGGTAGCATGAACGTCACGTTTTTCATCAAAGCCCTTAATCAGCCACATCCTAAAATAGGGCGGAGACAAAGCACTTAAATGTAACGCTGGATCATAACTACTAGTAAGAGTATTAACGCTGACCTTAGACTCCTTAACAACACGTTAATGTCTTATTCGAATTACCAAAGTGGCGACTGGCTACCAAGGTGCATGGCAAAATCATCCAATCAAAGTCTATTGTCAAAGCTGGTTGCTAAAAGCAATTGCTATAAAAAAGACAGTTTTGCCATGCGATTTATTAAAATCTTAAAATTTGTAACTCAGAGTGATTGGCTCAGGGACAAGAGTGAATCAAATAAATAACTGATGAAGGCAACAAACCATTCAAGCAAAAAATTCATTTAGAGTGTAATGGCGCAGGTTGACCTATCGCAGGTGACCTATTTTGAGTTCTAATATCATCCGTTCAACAACGTATCAGCCAATGATCTAAAAACATATATGGCTGTTGTTCGATTCATCCTGACCGCCATGCAACATCAACTCATTTATGAGTGAATAAAAATGTGTAGCGCATGGTTGCTATCACTTAGAAACAAATACAAATTTACCTAGGATTATACGCTAAATTGACCTAAAATTGCCAGTCAGTAATTGAATTTACCTAATGTTGCCAGTGTCTCAGAGTGCTCAAACTTATGGTTATGATTGGCAGATTTTTTCATTTGCTCACACTATTCATTTGTTCATAATATAAGGACAGAGGTTTTCAAATGAGATTTTCAAATACCGTTAGGATTCAATTTTAGACGACTCTCTGTTAGCTCACTGAGTGGGGCTTTTTATCACTGTTTAACTTTTTATTGTTTAACTTTGCTGTTTATTTTTAATATTACGTTTTATAAGGAATGCTATATGTGTGCTGTCCCTGTCATTATCCCGGCTATTGATCTAAAAGATGGTAAATGTGTGCGCTTAAAACAAGGCCGTATGGAAGATGATACGGTGTTCTCGGACGATCCCGTTGCCGTAGCAGCGCGCTGGGTAAACGAGGGTGCGCGCCGATTGCATTTGGTCGATTTGAATGGTGCCTTTGATGGGGTGCCAGTACACAAGCAAGTCGTCAACGACATCGCCAAAGCTTTTCCGCAGTTGCCTATTCAGTTGGGCGGCGGTGTGCGTAATATGAACACCATCGAGCAGTATATCACTGCCGGACTAACCTATATTATTATTGGCACTAAGGCCGTTGAAGATCCTAATTTTGTGGCTGAAGCCTGCCGCGAATTTGCCGGACATATTATCGTTGGTATCGATGCCAAAGACGGCATGGTGGCGACTCATGGCTGGGCGAATGTGACGGATACCAAAGCCACTGAGCTTGCCAAACGCTTTGCTGATGTGGGCGTATCGTCAATCGTTTATACTGATATTGCCCGCGATGGCATGATGCAAGGCGTTAACGCCCCGCAAACGGTTAATTTAGCACGTGAAGGTGGCCTGCCAGTGATTGCTTCGGGCGGCGTGACCAATATGCAAGATATCGAATTGCTTAAGCCTTATGGTGATTGTATTGAAGGCATTATTACTGGCCGCGCTATCTATGAAGGCACATTGGACTTAGCGGAAGCGCAACGTTATTTAGACAGCTAATGGATTTAAACGGTCAATAATGGGCTATCTTAATTACTGTTTTTAGCCCATTTAGTTGTTCACGTTCAGATTGAGGACACTCGCTAGTTTGAAATCACAATATTACCCAAAAAAATACTGAGCAAAGGATGCTTATGGCCGCCTATTTTGACCGCCCGATGACACGCAAGTTTTTAACAGTGTGGGGCCAGCTGCTATTGCTACTAAGCCTCGTTTTTACTTTGCCCGCTTATGCTGTTGGTGAAGACATAGCTGGTGTCACGACGGCCTTGGGTATAGAGAGTACGCCAGAAGAAGTGTCTAATGAAGATGCTGCAACTTCTACAGAAGGCGAGACCTCTGTAGAAGCTGAACCGCAAAACCTCCCCCCTGCTGCCGACCCACCGGTGATTAGTGGTGAGAGCACCAACAATGCTCAAATCGAAACCACCCCCACACCGTTAAAAGACAATGACATTCGTCAACGTATCAACGGTATTTTTTCTGAAATAGAAGGGCTGCAAGCGGTCAGTGTCAGTGTTACTCAAGGCGTTGTGACTTTAGCAGGAGAAACTCCCAACGAAAAAAAGGCGCAACAAGCCATTAATTTGACCAATCGTTTGACGGATGTGGTCACCGTTGAGGACAATATCAATCGAACGCTGGATGTTCAAGATAACGTCACGACGGTTTATCAAGGGCTCAAAGCGCAAGTTAAAAACCTAGTCAAAGCGGTGCCTTTACTCTTGGTCGGCATTGTTATCTTTGGATTGGTTACATGGTTTGGTAGCTGGTTGTCCAATCGAAAAAATATGTGGCAACGGCTCACGCCCAATCCTTTCGTCGCTGAACTGCTGGCACAAACTGTCAAAGTAATCTTTATTATTTTTGGTTTGATCTTGGCATTGAGCTTGATAGGGGCAGAAACGATCCTAAGGACGCTACTTGGCGGTGCGGGTGTTATCGGTATCGCGGTTGGTTTTGCGGTCAAGGATACTATTGAGAACTATATTGCCTCGTTGATGCTGAGTATTCGTCAGCCGTTTCGCGCTCGTGATCAGATTGTCATTAACGGGCAAGAGGGTATTGTGGTGCGTTTGACATCACGTGCGACGATTCTGATGACGTTGGATGGCAATCAGCTACGTATACCAAATGCAGAAGTCTTTAAAGGTACGATTCTAAATTACACCAAAAACCCTGAACGACGTTTTACCTTTGAGCTGGGCGTGGATGCCAATGATGATCCGCTTGCTGCCATCAAAGTAGGTATCGATGCGATATGTCAGTTAGATTTTGTTTTAGATGAACCCAAAGCGATTGCGGTCATTAATAATGTTGGCGATTCCAATATCATTCTTGAGTTTCAGGTTTGGGTGGATCAATCAGAAACGGATTTTGCCAAAGCACGCAGTATCGCCATACGTGAAACCAAACACGCCCTAGAGGATGAAGGCTTTAGTCTTCCTGAGCCTATCTATCGTTTACGCTTCAATAATGAGTTAGAAAAAGCCTTGGAGCATCTACAAGGTAATAATCGCGCTGGCCAAGCTCATGGGGCTAATGCTGATATGACGGTTACGCCGACCACACCGGAATCTATAGCTATCAATAAAGCTGATGATAGCAGTGCTGATGACAAAGACAAAAAACAAGCCAAAGCCCGTGCTAAATACATCTTACAGGGACGTAACGCTGAAGAGGTGCTAAATGCTCGTCCTGATCAGAAGTTAATGGAAAAGGTCGAACAAGAAATTGCCGAAAATTCAGATGAAACCGATTTATTGAGTAATAATAGTCCGCAAGAGTAAATATTTAAAAATCTCACAACTAGGCATAAAAAATGCATGAAAACGTATAAGACAATGATTATTAAAATATATGAGACATTTTTATGCAAATGAAGCATCTGATTATATTCGCCCTAGCTGGTATTGTTATCTTAATTGGTTTCAACATGTTCAATAGTAATCGCCACGAGAGTCGGATAGCGGCGACGACTAGTAGCATCGCCACGTCAATACCGCCGGATACTGCTATCAGCTCTGAAGGCAATACCGTGAGCACCAACACCGATATTGCAAGCCAGCCTCTTGGTAAGCAGCCTAAAGCCATTCTCGATAAAGCCACTGCTAAAATAGAGCAAGCCGAACAGGTCAATCAAGATCGTGTAGAGCAGATGAGTGACGCGCAGTAGTTGACCATCCAGCAACAAATTAACGCGCATAAAAAAAGGCTAAAGATAAACTTTAGCCTTTTTTATTACGATTGGTTTTTACTCAACGTTAGCTTTTTTTGCTAGTGCCTTTATTGTTTCGGCTACTGTTTTTTCTAGCAGGGCTTTTCTTTGGTTGATCTTTTTTCGTTTGATTCATCTCGCTAGATTGCAGCTTCGCTTTAAGATCAAAGTCTATTTGTAGCAGATCCATATTGACGCCGGCCACTTTTACTTTGACCAAATCACCCAAGCCAAATAGCGTACCTTTATCTTTACCAATGAGTTGCTGTTGCTGCTCATCATAGACAAAGAAATCATCACCAACATTGGAGATATGTACTAAGCCATCGATATATAAGTCAGTTAAGGTGACGAATAGACCGAAGCTAGTAACCGTCGTTACCACACCGTCGAACTCTTCACCGACGTGATCTTTCATATAATGACATTTGAGCCAAGATTCTACGTAGCGTGATGCTTTCTCAGCGCGGCGCTCAGTATCTGACGTCTGCGTGCCAGCACCCTCTAAAGAGAAGTCCATCACTGGTTGCTTAGTGTTAGTGACTTTTGCTTTAATCGCGCGATGCAGCATGAGGTCAGGATAACGGCGAATCGGCGAGGTAAAGTGGCTATACTCGTCATAAGCTAAGCCAAAGTGACCAATATTGTCAGGCGAATAATTCGCTTGCATCATTGAGCGCAGTAGCATGCTGTGGATACTGATCGCATCGGGACGGTCTTTGGTGGCTTCGATAATCCGCTGATAATCTGCTTGCGTTGGGTTTTCTTCTGGGAAGCTTAAGCCAAAGTTTTTCGCGTATTCATGGACACGCATCGACTTTTCACCATCAGGTTTGTCATGGTTACGATACAACACTGGCAGCTCATTTTTTAACGCAAAATTAGCGGCACAGGTATTGGCGAGCAGCATACACTCTTCAATAAGCTTATGCGCGTCACCACGAGTACGCGGCAAGATGGCTGCAATACCCCCTTTTTCGTTAAACTTAATATAAGTCTCAACCGTTTCAAACTCCATTGCATGACGCTCTTCACGCTTTTGCAGCAGCAGCTCATACAATTGATGTAGAGTATCGACCGATTTTTTGACCCCTTTATTACCGGTTAATGACTTAGGAATACTCGGGTCTTGTGGATCCTCAAGATAGCTATTCACTTGATTATAAGTCAAGCGTGCCTGTGAATGAATCACCCCAGGATAGAAGTCATAGCCGGTGACCTTGCCTGCGCGAGATATCTTTATATCCGCAACCATACACAGACGATCAAGATCAGGGTTCAATGAACACAGACCGTTAGACAGTACTTCAGGCAGCATCGGAATCACACGATGCGGGAAATATACCGACGTACCGCGCTCGTAAGCATCTTGGTCAAGCGGCGAATTTGGCGTGACGTAATGGCTCACATCAGCAATTGCTACCAAGACACGGTAGTTACCACCCGAGCGTTTTTCAGCAAATACGGCATCATCAAAGTCACGCGCATCTTCACCATCAATGGTGATGAGCGGTAAATCACGCAAGTCCGTACGACCTTTTAAGTCTTTCTCAGTCGGCTCTTGATAATCATTGGCTTGTTTAAGCGCCGCTTCACTAAAATCAGACGGAATGTCATAGTTGAGCAGGGTGGTCTCGATGATTAATTCACGATCGTTATCATCAGACAGCACTTCAGTGATTTTACCCGTAGCAAACTCATGCTGATTTGGCCAGTCGATAATATCTACTTTCACTGGAGCGCCTTGCTTAGCTTCGAAAGCCTGCACATTCTCTTCAGTGACTGTAATCGGCTGATGGTTGTTAGGACTGCCAAGCTCGACACAGTAGCCGTCTTCGTCACGCGCCAATGTACCGATGAAATTATTCTGGCGACGCTCAACGACATCGACGATACGCCCTTCGGTACGACCGCGGTTGTCTGTTGAGGTACCAACTGCTTCGACGGTATCGCCATTAAAGACCCAGCGCATTTGTTTTTCATGCAAGAATAGGTCGGGCATATCACTTAGCAATACAAAGCCAAAGCCTTTTGGGTGGGCTGACACAGTACCAGTAACCACATCGTGCTGGGTCACCGTACGATAGCGATAAGGACGTCCATCACGATTTACTTGTCCATCACGTGCCATCGCTTTGAGGCGATTACCTAAAGCATCAAATTGGTCAGGATCATCAATATTAAAGGCTTTTGCCAATTGTTGATGGGTGACTTCGCCATGCTCATTAATCGTGCTGAGTATCAGCTCGCGACTAGGGATGGGATTGTCATATTTTTTTGCCTCACTTGAGGCGTTTGGATCGTTCCAACTCATAAATTACCGTATCTATTTTTAAAATTATTAATAAGGACTATCTTAACACGAACGACGTTGCAATATCTTGCGTCAATTGTCTTATATGTATTCGATAGCGGGTGGCTGTCACCGTCAATCAGCGACAGCACTCGAGGTATCTCAAATATCGATATCAACCGTATTCGATTGGTTTGTAATCTTTTTACTGTTTAATTCTTTAGATACTTCTAGCACTGTTGTTTGATTAGACTTGTCGAGATACTTCTGGGCTTTATCCACTTCAGTGGTCAAAGTATTGACCGTCTGCTTCATATTCTCTAGCGCTTCAATTTTATAATTACTAATCATATCCATCGTGTCATAGACATTATTAAAGGCATTTTGCAGTTTATCTAGCTCGATAGTGCTATTGGTCGCTTGCTCGTGAATTTCACCTGATTGACGTTTGAGCATCGCTGACGTTGACTCAATCAAGCTGCTAGTGGTTTTGTTTAAAGCAGTGATTTGGTCAAGGACCAGTTTTTGATTGGTCATTGCTTGTGCCACCACGACAGCCGTGCGCAGCGCCGATACCGTGGTTGTCGTTGCGCGATCCACACCCTTAATCAGCTCTAGGTTGTTTCTACGAATGGTATCAAGCGCCAGATAGCCTTGGACGTTAACGGCTAACTGGGTTAAAAAATCCGTATTCTTTTGGCGCACATAAAACAGCATTTCCTCTTTGATAACCCGAGCTTTTTCAGGGTCGGTCGCTTCTATAGCATATACTTTTTGCTCAAGTTGCTCGTCGATTTTTTTGCCCACATAGACGTATTGACGGATAGATTGCATCAACTCCCACATATTGACTTTTTCTTGCTCAATCATCGCATTGTCTTTGAGCAGCTCGTCTTTACCATTATAAAGACTGGTGACGACAGCATTGATATGCGACTGCGCTGACTCGTATTGGCGGAAGTAATCTTGTACCTTATTGCCAAAAGGTATGAGACCAAACAGCTTACGCGAACTGGTCAGCTCTTTTTTACTCGGGTCTAAATCTTCGACGATACCGCGCAGCTCAGTCAATGACTTGGCGATAGGGGAGTTGTCAAACAAGCTGTCATTCAGGCTTTTCGCAGGCAACTCTAACATACGGTTAGATATTTGCGCAGATTCACGAATTTCTTTGGTACCCAAATTATGAATAGATTGCACATTTTGCTGAAATTCAGCGCTGCGGACAGAGTTATTAAGCACGTGATCGACGAACGCATCGACCTTGGCATCAAGTTCTGGAATTTGGCTTTCATCCAACTTGACCATCTGATCGGCTTCACTTTTTTGTATTTCTTTGACCGGTTCAGGTGGCGTCAAAGAAATACTTGGCGTAGAGGCGTTTTCGGGTGGGGTCAATTCTTGCATGAAGTTTCCTATAATATCTGAGAGGGGCTGTGTCTTTTGCCAACGACGTTAATGGTCGTGGTACACAATGTTTTTATATGTTTAATAGTTTTTATTGGCATAGATTTCTTGTATAGAGATGATTGAATATAAAACTGTCCTTTAGACTACCTTGTAATCGAAAGACTGAGAAGACGGATTTTGTAAACCAAACTCAGTCTAATATAACTATGCGCTATTTGCACCGCTATTGTTTGCATGACTAAGCTGTTTTTTACATGATTGGATAGTAAAAAACCATCAATATCCCGCAGCATATTGATGGTTAAGATTATAACTATCTATCTCAACGAACTGTCTATATTAAATAGCAGTCAAATTGATTCACAGCCACCACTAACAGTCATCTAAAGAATAGATTACTTTTTCTTAGTTGGCCCAAGCAGCATACCCATTTGACGGCCTTCCATCTTGGGATACTGTTCGACGTTTGAGATATCAGCGGTATCTTCAATGATACGATCAAGTTGTTTGCGACCGATATCTTGGTGCGCCATTTCACGTCCACGGAAGCGGATGCTAATTTTAACTTTATCTTGATCTTCCAAGAAGCTGACGATTTTACGCAGTTTGACCTGATAATCGGCTTCTTCAGTGCTAGGACGTAGCTTCATCTCTTTGAGCTGAGTCTGCTTTTGGTTCTTTTTAGCTTCTTTTGCCTTTTGCTTTTGATCATAGAGGAAATGCTTATAATCCATGATTTTGCATACTGGCGGTTTGGCTTCAGGAACCAATTCGACCAAATCTAAATTGTCTTCGCGTGCCGCTTTCATCGCGGTGTCGATATCGACCACGCCCATTTGTTCGCCGTCTTCTTTAACCAGACGGACTTCTTTGGCACTGATATCTTCGTTGATGTTCAAACGGTTGGACTGTTTAATAGGTATTACTCCTCATCTGTTTTTGGGGTCTGTCGGCCTTTTTTACCAACAGCGGTCTGTACTAATGCTATAAATTCAGAAACACTCATCACGCCAAGGTTCTCACCTTCGCGAGTACGGACATTGACACTGCCCGTCTCGATTTCTTTGTCCCCTAATACTAGCATATAGGGAATACGTTCTAATGTTTTCTCTCGTATCTTAAATCCAATCTTTTCGTTACGCAAGTCGCTAATAGCACGCAAACCTGCATTTTTGAGCTCGCTGACCACGTTTTCGCAGGCATCGGCTTGTTTATCGGTAATATTCATCACAACGACTTGTTGCGGTGCGAGCCAAACTGGCATCCAACCAGCGTAGTTCTCAATTAAGATACCGATAAAGCGCTCAAATGAACCCAAGATGGCACGGTGCAACATAATAGGGACTTCGCGCTCATTTTGCTCGTTGACGAATTCCGCATCAAGACGTTCAGGCATATTTGGGTCAACCTGAATAGTACCGCACTGCCACACGCGCCCTAAACTGTCTTTTAGACTGAACTCAATTTTCGGACCATAAAACGCGCCTTCGCCGGGTAGATAATCCCAATCTAATCCTGAGCTATCAAGGGCATCAGCAAGCGCCTTTTCGGCAAAGTCCCAAGACTCATCGCTACCAACACGTTTTTCAGGACGGGTTGAGAGCTTCATAATAATCTTGTCAAAGCCAAAGTCTTCATAAACAGCAAGCGTCAGCTTAATAAAATCCGCCACTTCTTGTTGAATTTGCGCTTGGGTACAGAATATATGCGCATCATCTTGCGTAAAACCACGAACGCGCATCAAACCATGCAGTGAACCTGACGGCTCATTACGATGACACGAGCCAAATTCTGCCATACGGAGTGGCAAATCACGGTAAGACTTTAAACCTTGATTAAATACCTGTACGTGACACGGACAGTTCATCGGTTTTACCGCATAATCACGGTTTTCGCTTGAAGTGGTAAACATATTGGTTGCATAGTTACCCCAATGTCCTGAGCGTTCCCATAAACTGCGATCCACAATTTGCGGGGTTTTAATTTCTTCATAACCATTATCGTACTGTACTTTACGCATATATTGCTCAAGCACTTGATAAATTGTCCAACCATTGGCATGCCAAAACACCATACCCGGCGCTTGCTCTTGCATATGAAACAGGTTCAAAGCCTTACCAATCTTACGATGGTCACGCTTTTCCGCTTCTTCGATACGCTGGATATAGGCTTTTAAATCTTTTTTATCTGCCCACGCCGTCCCATAAATACGTTGTAGCTGTTCGTTCTTAGCATCACCGCGCCAATATGCGCCAGACATTTTAGTCAGCTTGAATACCTTTAAGAATCGCGTGTTCGGCACGTGGGGGCCACGGCACATATCGACATATTCTTGATGATGATAGAGGCCAAAAGCCTCTTCACCTGGCATATCATTAATGAGCTTGAGCTTATAATCTTCGCCGCGTTCTTCAAAGATCTTAATGACTTCATCGCGAGGTGTCATTTTTTTGATGACGTCATAATCTTGCTTAATCAACGCCATCATACGTTTTTCAATGGCTTCCATATGTTCAGGGGTGAACGGCGTCTCACTATAGATGTCATAATAAAAGCCATCTTCGATAACAGGACCAATCACCATCTTCACATCGGGATAAAGCTGTTTGACCGCGTGCCCTAATAAGTGAGCGGCCGAGTGACGAATGATATCGACACCATCAGCATCTTTTGGCGTAACGATTTCTACTTTAGCATCATGGGCGATAGGATCAGAGGCATCCACCAATTGACCATCTACACGTCCTGCAACCGTCGCTTTTGCTAGGCCAGCTCCAATGCTTTGCGCCACTTCCATGACGGTTGTATTGCCTTCGAAGTTCTTTACGCTACCATCGGGTAAAGTAATCGCTACCATAATCTATTCACCTTTTTGCGTCCGTTGGCAGTGATGATTGCAACAATCAATCATATAACCGTAAGACTGCGTCAATTATATCCAACCACTGTGATATGTTGTAAGAGATAGGCATTACTTAAAAGTGCAGACATATATAGCATCACGATTTATAGCCATCTAATAATCTATAATCGCATAACCATAATAGAGAGCGAGCTGCCTTTTATAATAAGGTTAAGCATAACTACTCTTAAGTAATGTTATAAAAGCGGCCATTATAGCAAAAACCGTCTATAAACACTAGATAGCAAGGGGTTAGGTAAGCTTCTATATATAGGTGCTATTGGTGCAAATATCAAGAATGACAAATATGTATAGCTAAGCACACAGCGAAGAAGGTTGTTAATAAGCATGATGGCAGTAATAAGGCTTTGAACTACTTAATACATCTAGCTGTCTTGTTAAGTACAAGTTTTCGAGCTTCTTCATTAATCATACTTCTCTCTTGTCACATCACATCATATAAACACCCTTGTACCTTACCTAGATAAGAGAAAGGAATCATTATCTAGGTAAGGTACAAGGGTGTGACCGGTGTAACAATTGGTAGATTAGCAAAGTAAATATAATAGTATTGTATGACGGCTCAATATCAAAACGTTGCTCATGGTTAGCTATAAATAGTCTACTAGGGAATAAAGTTAGGTTAATTTAGCTAAAATCGAAAACAGCCCTTGACCCTCTTTCAAATACGCGTATAATGCGTCCCAGTCAGAAGGGGAAGCGGATTAGGAGATGGGTTACCATTGAATGATCTAGCTGACCAAATAAATTACTTTTAAATAGAATAATTTATTTCTTGACACAGCATTAAAAGCGTCTATAATACGCACCTCAGCAAGCGAAGCTGGCAAATAAGTTAACAAGCTTATAACCCAGATAACCAGTTGAAACGAATTAGAACAAAGGGTTGACAGACTATTTCAATATGATATACTAGTCGGCTCGCTAAACAAGATAAGCACATTGCTTTGATTGAATAGCGTAATAATCACCTACTGGACGACAGTAGATGAACACTATTTAAAAGCATAACTAAAGAACAACTTGTGTGGATTTTTGCTGATTCAGAATGCTAAAAAATAAAGTTGACTATCTTTTCTTTTCGGAAAGATTATTAACTATAAAAATTATCATTTAAGACAGCAGAAAAACTCAAAGTTAATTCATTACGAACATAATTTTTAGCGATTTTGCCAGATTAGATGAGCCAAGTTTAGTAGCCTCTTTAAAGGGTTACATAGCAAGATTAAACTGAAGAGTTTGATCATGGCTCAGATTGAACGCTGGCGGCAGGCTTAACACATGCAAGTCGAGCGGAAACGATGGTAGCTTGCTACCAGGCGTCGAGCGGCGGACGGGTGAGTAATACTTAGGAATCTACCTAGTAGTGGGGGATAGCTCGGGGAAACTCGAATTAATACCGCATACGACCTACGGGAGAAAGGGGGCAGTTTACTGCTCTCGCTATTAGATGAGCCTAAGTCGGATTAGCTAGATGGTGGGGTAAAGGCCTACCATGGCGACGATCTGTAGCTGGTCTGAGAGGATGATCAGCCACACCGGGACTGAGACACGGCCCGGACTCCTACGGGAGGCAGCAGTGGGGAATATTGGACAATGGGGGAAACCCTGATCCAGCCATGCCGCGTGTGTGAAGAAGGCCTTTTGGTTGTAAAGCACTTTAAGCAGTGAAGAAGACTCCGTGGTTAATACCCACGGACGATGACATTAGCTGCAGAATAAGCACCGGCTAACTCTGTGCCAGCAGCCGCGGTAATACAGAGGGTGCAAGCGTTAATCGGAATTACTGGGCGTAAAGGGAGCGTAGGTGGCTCGATAAGTCAGATGTGAAATCCCCGGGCTCAACCTGGGAACTGCATCTGATACTGTTGAGCTAGAGTATGTGAGAGGAAGGTAGAATTCCAGGTGTAGCGGTGAAATGCGTAGAGATCTGGAGGAATACCGATGGCGAAGGCAGCCTTCTGGCATAATACTGACACTGAGGCTCGAAAGCGTGGGTAGCAAACAGGATTAGATACCCTGGTAGTCCACGCCGTAAACGATGTCTACTAGTCGTTGGGTCCCTTGAGGACTTAGTGACGCAGCTAACGCAATAAGTAGACCGCCTGGGGAGTACGGCCGCAAGGTTAAAACTCAAATGAATTGACGGGGGCCCGCACAAGCGGTGGAGCATGTGGTTTAATTCGATGCAACGCGAAGAACCTTACCTGGTCTTGACATATCTAGAATCCTGCAGAGATGCGGGAGTGCCTTCGGGAATTAGAATACAGGTGCTGCATGGCTGTCGTCAGCTCGTGTCGTGAGATGTTGGGTTAAGTCCCGCAACGAGCGCAACCCTTGTCCTTAGTTACCAGCGGGTTAAGCCGGGAACTCTAAGGATACTGCCAGTGACAAACTGGAGGAAGGCGGGGACGACGTCAAGTCATCATGGCCCTTACGACCAGGGCTACACACGTGCTACAATGGTAGGTACAGAGGGCAGCTACACAGCGATGTGATGCGAATCTCAAAAAGCCTATCGTAGTCCAGATTGGAGTCTGCAACTCGACTCCATGAAGTAGGAATCGCTAGTAATCGCGGATCAGAATGCCGCGGTGAATACGTTCCCGGGCCTTGTACACACCGCCCGTCACACCATGGGAGTTGATTGCACCAGAAGTGGTTAGCCTAACTTAGTGAGGGCGATCACCACGGTGTGGTTGATGACTGGGGTGAAGTCGTAACAAGGTAGCCGTAGGGGAACCTGCGGCTGGATCACCTCCTTATAGA
>NZ_AYYA01000072.1:0-26697 GCF_000511065.1 Psychrobacter sp. TB67 | reverse complement strand
TACGAATAGAGCTTTTATATACTAAATATTAGCCATAGCAAGTCTTACTACTTAATGGTGAATTTTAAGAGTCAAAATACCGAACGTACAATGAACGACACAATAATAAGCACGATTCCATTCATTTATCTATCAAATAGACGATTATTATGAATAGTATAACTAAAGAAGCTGCAGACGTAGAACATACTGAACTGGCTGCTGATAATGCCAATTATATCGAAGCACTTTATGAGCAGTACTTAACTGACCCTACGAGTGTTGATACCGATTGGCAAGCGTATTTTGCCCAGTATCAGTCGCCAAATGATGCTCAGCATAACGCCATCAAAGATCAGTTTTTATTGCTTGCTCGCAATCAGACGGCCAACAAGATTACCCCCGCAACCACAACGACTAGCAATGCCGCTGACTGTGCCGACCCTAAGCAAATGGGCGTACAGCAGCTGATTTCTGCTTATCGTCGCCGTGGTCATCGCCGTGCAAAATTAGATCCGTTGGATCTACATCCGCGCGCTGAAGTCGAAGATTTGACCCTTGAGTACCACAATCTCTCAGAAGCTGATTTAGACACCATTTATCCTACCAATGATTTGAATATCGGTAAGGACGAAGCACCGTTACGAGAAATTATTGAAATTATGGAGCGTGTTTATTGCCGCTACATCGGTGTCGAATATATGCACGTCACCACCAGTACCGAAAAGCGCTGGATGGAACAATATCTAGAGACCAACTTAGGTCATATCGAGTTTGACAAAGAAAAGCGTTTGTCTATTCTTGAACGTTTGACGGCAGCCGAAGGCCTAGAAAAATATCTAGCGCGTAAGTATACAGGTGTTAAGCGTTTTGGTTTAGAAGGCGGTGAGAGCTTTATTCCTGCCGTTAACGAAATTATACAGCGTGCTGGTGGCTATGGTACCAAAGAGATGGTTATTGGTATGGCGCATCGTGGACGCCTGAACTTACTCGTAAATATCTTAGGTAAAAACCCCGCTGATTTGTTTGACGAATTCGATGGCAAAGTACAGCCAGAAAAAGGTTCAGGCGACGTTAAGTACCATAATGGTTATTCATCTAACGTGATGACGCCAGGTGGCGAAGCGCATTTAGCATTGGCCTTTAACCCATCGCATCTTGAGATTGTGGCACCCGTATTACAAGGCTCAGTCCGTGCTCGTCAAGTGCGTCGCAACGACCAAGCTCGCCATGAAGGTAAAGATGGCAATTCAGTACTGCCAATCGTTATCCACGGTGATGCAGCATTTGCCGGTCAAGGTGTGGTGCAAGAGACCTTCCAGATGTCACAAACTCGCGCTTATACCACTGGTGGTACGGTACATATTGTCATTAATAACCAAGTCGGCTTTACGACCAGTCGTCAAGAAGATTTGCGTTCGACAGAGTACTGTACTGATGTGGCGAAAATGGTACATGCGCCCATTCTACATGTGAATGGTGATGACCCTGAGTCTGTCGTATTTGCCGCTCAATTAGCATTAGATTACCGTCATGAGTTTGATAAAGACATTATCATTGATCTGTTCTGCTATCGTCGTAATGGCCACAATGAAGCAGACGAGCCGTCAGCGACTCAGCCATTGATGTATGCAGTCATCAAACAGCTACCAACGACCCGCACTCTCTATGCCCAGCAGCTAATTGAAGCGGGTATTATTAGTGAAGAAGAAGCGAAAAGTTACGAAGATTCTTACCGCGAATCGTTAGATCGTGGCGATTATGTGGTGAATTCTTTGGTTAGTGATCCTGATGAAGCGCTTTTTGTCGATTGGAAACCCTATCTAGGTCATGACCTCGTCGATGACTGGGATACCAGTGTCGATATCGAAACCCTTAAAGGCTACGGTCGCCGTATGGCTGAAATGCCTGAAGGCTACAAGTTACAGCGCCAAGTTCAAAAGATGGTCGATCAGCGTCTAGCGATGCAGACTGGCGAAGAGCCGCTGAACTGGGGCGCTGCTGAAACGTTGGCTTATGCCTCACTGGTTGATAATGATGGTGTATTAGTACGCATTACTGGCGAAGATGTCGGCCGTGGTACTTTCTCGCATCGTCATAGTGAGATTTATAACGTCAATGACGGTAGCATGTATGTGCCACTTGCGCATATGAGTGAAAAACAAGCGCGTTTTGCCACTTATAACTCACTATTATCAGAAGAAGCAGTATTGGCCTTTGAGTATGGCTATGCCACGACTGTACCAAACGCATTGATCGTTTGGGAAGCGCAGTTTGGTGACTTCGTCAATGGTGCGCAAGTAGTGATTGACCAGTTTATCTCAAGTGGCGAGACCAAATGGCAGCGTGTTTGTGGTCTAACCATGCTGTTACCGCATGGCTATGAAGGTCAAGGCCCAGAGCATTCATCTGCCCGTCTTGAGCGCTTCTTACAGTTATGTGCCGAAGACAACATGCAAGTGATTACGCCAACGACGCCGGCACAGATTTATCATGCGCTACGTCGTCAAGCCATACGTCCAATTCGCAAACCATTGATCGTCATGTCACCGAAGAGCTTGCTACGTCATAAGCTTGCCACGTCAAATCTAGAAGAGTTGGCCGTTGGTAAGTTTGAGACGGTTATCTCAGAGATGGATGATCACAATGCAGATAAAGTAACTCGTATGGTGCTATGTGGCGGCAAGGTTTATTATGACTTGTTAGAGCAGCGCCGTGCATTGGGTCTAGAGCATGTGGCTATTGTACGTATTGAGCAGCTTTATCCGTTGCCAGAAGAGCGTTTGATTGCTGAGATTGAAAAATATAGCAACCTACAAGAGATCGTTTGGACGCAAGAAGAGCCGTTGAACCAAGGCGCTTGGTATTATTTGGCACCGCATATGTTCCGTATTGTCGTACCGCATCCAACCAAGGCAAAAGTCATGGAGCCGGTGGCACGACCTCCTAGTGCCGCACCTGCGACGGGCTCACCGAAATTACATGCTCAGCAGCAACAAGCATTGATCGCTGGTGGTCTTGGCATCAGTGTCGATGAGTTGTCAAAGTAATAGCTTATATCAGTAACAGTTTATAAAAGACACATGAATCAGGCGATGACAGTCAGTACCTAGCAATACCATATGAGTAACGCGATTGAAAACGGTATTGACTGCCCATCACGACTTAATAATAAATATGAATATCCAAATCTAAGGAGTATATCGATGGCTGATATTAAAGCCCCCGTTTTTCCAGAATCGGTTGCCGATGGCACAATCGTTGAATGGCATGTCACTGAAGGTCAACAAGTTAATCGTGATGACCTATTGGCTGAAATTGAAACCGATAAAGTTGTCCTCGAAGTCGTAGCGCCTGATGATGGTGTGGTGACTAAAATCGTTAAGCAAGTTGACGACACTGTGTTATCTGATGAGTTAATTGCAGAGTTCGAAGCGGGTGCAAGCGGTAGTGCAGATGCCGGTTCTAGCTCAAATGACGCTCCAGCTGTCAACCCAAATCAGCCAGCTGCGCCAGTACAAGCCAAGCAAAGTACTGACGGCGGTGAGCCAGTACAAGCGACTGACAAAAAAGACGAAGCTGACCATAAAGATCAAAGCCCAGCAGTGCGTAAAGCGGCAAAAGAAAGCGGTGTAGATCCTAAAAACGTTGAAGGTAGTGGTCGCGGCGGTCGTGTGACCAAAACTGACATGTCAAATCCAACGCTTAAAGCAGACAGCTCTATCAAGTCTGATAGTGGTCGTCCAGTCGCTGAATCGACGGGTGAACGTACTGAAAAACGTGTTCCGATGACGCGTCTACGTAAGCGTGTGGCTGAGCGTCTATTATCAGCGACGCAAGAGACTGCAATGCTGACGACGTTTAACGAAGTCAACATGAAGCCATTGATGGACATGCGTACCAAATATAAAGACCAATTCGAAAAACGTCATGGTGTGCGTCTAGGTTTTATGTCATTGTTTGTCAAAGCAGCGACTGAGGCTCTTAAACGCTACCCAGCAGTGAACGCGTCACTAGACGGTGATGATATTGTTTATCATGGTTTCTATGATATCGGTGTTGCGGTATCGTCTGATCGTGGTCTAGTGGTTCCAGTACTACGTGATACCGATCGCATGAGCATGGCAGATGTCGAAGCCAAAATCCGTGAGCTTGGCGGTAAAGCACAAGAAGGTAAGCTTGGTTTGGACGAGATGACTGGTGGTACATTCACCATCTCTAACGGTGGTGTCTTTGGCTCATTGATGTCAACGCCTATCTTGAACCCACCACAAACTGCTATCTTGGGTATGCATGCGATCAATGATCGCCCGATGGCGGTTAATGGTGAGGTTAAAATCCTACCAATGATGTATCTCGCGTTATCTTATGACCATCGTATGATTGATGGTAAAGAAGCGGTACAGTTCTTAGTTACCTTAAAAGATTTGGTCGAAGACCCAACCATGCTGCTATTAGACCTGTAAGCTTCTAAGCTTGTATTGGCAACCGCCGATACAAGCTTTTTAACTTTGGTGTAAGTGATTATTATTTGTCGATA
The DNA here is from genome assembly GCF_000511065.1 of Psychrobacter sp. TB67. Lineage (NCBI taxonomy): Bacteria > Pseudomonadati > Pseudomonadota > Gammaproteobacteria > Moraxellales > Moraxellaceae > Psychrobacter > Psychrobacter sp. TB67. Next base: position 22,178 of record NZ_AYYA01000072.1, on the reverse strand, counting down.
AATAAATAAAGGGTTTCACTCAAATAACGTATTGGTTATGGAGTGAGGTCCTCATCAGTTTATCAAAAATACAATCAATCACTTAAATCCTAAATAAAACTAGAAAGACATTAAAAATAGGAACGTACTATGAAAGATAATTATGATCTAGTCGTTATCGGCGGCGGTCCTGGTGGTTACGAAGCAGCGATTCGTGCAGGGCAGCTTGGTATGAGCGTTGCTTGTATCGAAAAACGTGTTTATAAAGGTGAGCCTGCTCTTGGCGGTACTTGCTTAAACGTTGGTTGTATCCCATCAAAAGCCCTACTTGATAGTTCGCATCGTTATGAAGCGACCAAGCATGATCTTGAAGAACATGGTATTAGCACTGGCGACGTCGCTATCGATATCGAGCAAATGATTGCTCGCAAAGAAGGTATCGTTAAGCAATTGACTGGCGGTGTGGCAGCGTTATTAAAAGGTAATGGCGTTGACTGGCTACAAGGCTGGGGCACATTGGTTGATGGCAAAGGCGCTGATAAGCAAGTTAAGTTTGTCGCTTTAGAAGACGAAGCAGAAAGCACTATTACCGCTAAAAACGTGATTCTAGCGGCCGGTTCAGTACCTATTGATATCCCAGTTGCCAAAACTGACGGTGATCGTATCGTTGACTCTACTGGTGCCCTTGATTTTACCTCAGTTCCTAAGCGTCTAGGCGTTATCGGTGCTGGCGTTATCGGTCTTGAGCTCGGTTCTGTATGGCGTCGTTTGGGTAGCGAAGTTGTTGTTTATGAAGCGCTTCCAAGTTTCTTAGCAGCCGCTGACAAAGACATCGCAAAAGAAGCAGGCAAAATGCTGAAGAAGCAGGGTCTTGATATCTGTGTTGATACCAAAGTCACCAATGCTGAAGTGAAGGGCGATCAAGTCGTCGTTACTAGCGAAAATAAAGGCGAGTCATCTGAAGAGAGCTTTGACAAGCTCATCGTTTGTGTTGGTCGCCGTGCATATTCTGAGAAATTACTTGGTGATGACAGCGGTGTGACCTTGACTGAACGCGGTTTGATCGATGTCGATGACCAGTGCAAAACCAATCTTGATGGCGTTTATGCTATTGGCGATTTAGTCCGTGGTCCAATGCTTGCGCATAAAGCAATGGAAGAGGGCATGATGGCGGTGGAGCGTATTCACGGTGAAAAAGCTCAGGTTAATTACGACACGATTATCAATGTTATCTATACCCATCCAGAAATCGCATGGGTTGGTTTGACCGAGCAAGAAGCGACTGAAGCGGGTTATGAAGTTAAGACCGGTTCATTCAACCTAGCGGCTAATGGTCGTGCCCTTGCGCAAAGCGAAGCGCAAGGTTCTATTAAAGTCGTCGCTGATGCTAAAACAGACCGTCTATTAGGTATGCACGCTATCTCAGCTGGCGCCGGCGATATCGTCCATCAGGGTATGATTGCGATGGAATTCGTCTCTAGTATCGAAGATTTACAGTTGATGACGTTTGCCCATCCAACGATTTCAGAAGCGGTACATGAAGCGGCTCTATCTGCAGATGGCCGTGCTATTCACGCGATTCAGCGTAAAAAACGTAAGTAATTTTGATAGCGTTCAATAGTGTTTACAGCGCTTTTAGAAGTTTAAGTAACAAGCTATAGCCTGAACGCAGTACCGTTTTTATTATTTGCGGTGTCAGCGTTGGGGTTACAAGTGCCGCAGCAGAAAATCGCTGCTGTGTACTTGTTTTCACTTTTTATTAATTGTAAAAAATAAAGGATACAATCAATGAATTTACATGAGTATCAAGCAAAAGAGCTATTAAAAAGCTACGGACTGCCCATTCAAGAAGGCATCATCGCGTATAACGGCGAAGAAGCTGCAGCTGCTTTTGATAAAACACCAACAGACATTGCGGTTATCAAAGCGCAAGTACATGCTGGTGGTCGCGGTAAAGCGGGTGGTGTTAAGCTGGTTAAGACTCGTGAAGAAGCTAAGCAAGTGGCTGAAGCGCTTATCGGTACCAATCTAGTCACGTTCCAAACTGACGCTGATGGTCAACCAGTTAACTTCGTATTGGTTGCAGAAGATATGTACCCAGTACAGACTGAACTGTATCTTGGTGCCGTTGTAGATCGTTCTACGCGTCGCGTAACCTTCATGGCATCAACCGAAGGTGGTGTTGATATCGAAGAAGTCGCTAACGAGACGCCAGAAAAAATCTTTAAAGTAAGCGTAGACCCATTAGTAGGTCTTATGCCTTACCAAGCGCGTGATGTTGCATTCAAACTTGGTCTAGAAGGCAAGCAGATCAACCAGTTTGTAAAAATTATGACTGGTGCTTATCATGCTTTTGTCGAAAACGACTTTGCATTACTTGAAGTCAACCCGTTAGCCGTTCGCGAAAATGGCGAAATCGTCTGCGTTGATGGCAAAATCGGTATCGACTCAAACGCATTATATCGTCTGCCTAAAATCGCAGCGCTACAAGACAAAACGCAAGAAAACGAGCGTGAGCTAAAAGCCGCTGAATTCGACCTAAACTACGTTGCTCTAGAAGGCAACATCGGTTGTATGGTCAACGGTGCTGGTCTTGCAATGGCTACCATGGACATCATCAAACTGTATGGCGGCAAGCCTGCTAACTTCTTGGACGTTGGCGGCGGTGCAACCAAAGATCGCGTTGTTGAAGCGTTCAAAATCATTCTAGAAGACAGCAGTGTTGAAGGTGTTCTAATCAACATCTTTGGCGGTATCGTACGTTGTGACATGATTGCAGAAGCCATTATCGCTGCTGTCAAAGAAGTCGATGTACAAGTACCTGTCGTTGTACGTCTAGAAGGTAACAACGCTGAACTGGGCTTACAGATCTTAGAAGAATCTGGTCTGAAGCTAACGTCAGCCCAAGGCCTAGCCGATGCTGCACAAAAAATTGTCGATGCTGTTCAAGCATAAACCTATCAATTTAGGTGCTTAAACATAGTAGTCAAAGCGTGATAGCAGTTTTCAGTCAACGAGACGTGGTTAGCATTTAACGACACCTAAACGGCAAACTGCTATTGCAAGACAACCGAATAAGGAAAACATAATGAGTGTATTAATTGATAAAGATACCAAAGTATTGGTACAAGGCTTCACTGGTAAGAACGGTACGTTCCATTCTGAACAAGCGATCGAATACGGTACAAAAGTCGTTGGCGGTGTAACACCAGGTAAAGGCGGTCAAACGCATCTAGGCCTACCAGTATTTAACACGATGGCGGAAGCCATGGAAGCCACTCAAGCCGATGCTTCAGTTATCTATGTACCAGCGCCATTCGTCCTAGACTCAATCGTTGAAGCGGTAGATGCAGGCGTGAAGCTGATCGTCGTGATCACGGAAGGCGTACCAACGATCGATATGTTAAAAGCGAAGCGCTATATCGAAGAAGCAGACGGCGTGCGTATGGTTGGTCCTAACTGCCCAGGCGTTATCACTCCAGGTCAGTGCAAAATCGGTATCATGCCAGGTCATATCCATCTGCCGGGTAAAGTAGGTATCATCTCACGCTCTGGTACGCTAACGTATGAAGCCGTTGCACAGACCACTAAGCTTGGTTTCGGTCAATCAACGTGTATCGGTATCGGCGGCGATCCTATCCCAGGTATGAACCAGATTGACGCACTAAAACTATTCCAAGACGATCCACAGACTGAAGCTATCATCCTAATCGGTGAAATCGGCGGTACTGCTGAAGAAGAAGCGGCTGCTTATATCAAAGACCATGTAACTAAGCCAGTGGTTGGCTATATCGCTGGTGTAACCGCTCCAGAAGGCAAGCGTATGGGTCATGCTGGCGCTATCATCTCTGGTGGTCAAGGTACTGCTGAAGAGAAATTTAAAGCTTTTGAAGATGCAGGCATCGCGTATACTCGCGATCCAGCTAAAATCGGTGATAAGCTGAAAGAAGTTACTGGTTGGTAAGTTAGGCATAAGCCTACAGTCTGATTACTAAAACCACATTGAAAAAAAGCAAGGACACCTCTACAATGGGGTGTCTTTTTTTATTTTGTAATATTTTATCATATATGTAATGTTTGAGAGCTAATAACAATGAAAATGCACTCAGCATATTTAGTATTTTCCATAAAGTGAAAAAAAAGGAACTCTGTGCTCAAAGCCTTATAATAGGCTAAAGGGCTGTCCTAGATAACTAGTCCAAACCCTGTTTAACCCATTGTTTTAATTGTAACAGTTGCGAATTTGGGTCGCTGTGATTAAAATGCCACTCATACTTCTTTAAATAAAGATAAGAATTCTCTTTTGGAACACCGTTAAACTTAATTAAATTTCGTTTAGCTTGGTTCCAGAAGTGCTCTATTCCGTTAATATGATGCTTATTATTAAGGAAGGTTTTAGAGTGGTTGGTACGATAATGAGTAAATTCACTGACATCTAATGCGTTATAGCTTTTAAATGAGTAAGTGTAAACAATGCTATCAGGCTTTACCTTCTCTCTGATAGTTGGAGTTAGGGTATCTGCTTTATCATTAGGTATAATAGGCATAAACCTTACCATTAAGCTTTAATAGGCTAAACAAGGTCACTTTGCTACCAGCACCTTGTCCGCGTTTGTCTTAACGAGTCCCGCCAATGTAACTTTCATCTACTTCTATTTCGCCTTCAAATAAATTAGGATCTTGGCTATTATCATAAATCAGTAGTCGTAGCCTATGAGAGTAATAACTGGCTGTGGTTTTGTTAACACCGACTAGGATTGCTGCTGTTCTGGCTGTAGAGCCGGCAACAAATAACTCGATTAGTGTTTTTTGTTTATACTAGGGCATGTCTTCAATTGGATAAGCCCTAAATAATAGTTACAATACCGCATCTATTGAGTCGATGCGAGAAATACAAGTTATGGCAAGAAAAGCATTAACAGATACGCTTTGGGATCAATTGCAATCGACGATGATAAAGTACGGCTGCTATCAAACTCAAAACAGCCGAGAGATCATGGAAGCCATACTGTGGAAACTACGCACAGGCGCTCCTTGGCGTGACATACCTGAAGAATTATGTTCGTGGAAAACAGCCTATAGTCGTTTCAACCGCTGGTCGAAAACTGGCTTATGGGCGGATTTTTTTTTAGCTTACGAAAAGAAATTGATACGGAATGGGTATTCACAGACGGAAGCTATGTTCGCTGTCATCAGCATGCAAGTGGAGCTCGGCGTGGTGAAGAGCGAGCAATTGGACAAAGCCGTGGCGGAGCAACTACAAAGATACACCTATCCTGTGATGCCGATGGATATCCGCTCAATTTTAAAATCACTGGGGGTGACGTCCACGACAGTCAAGTTGCAGGTGAATTGATTGAAATGATTGGACAAGCTGATTACTTTATCGCTGATAAAGGCTATGACTCAGAGTCTATCAGAGACAAAGCTCGAAGCCATAATATGATACCCGTCGTTCCTAAAAGGAAAAATGCCAAACAGCCTAATCCAGAGTTTGATAGCTATTTATATAAACTGCGTCATCTTGTTGAAAATATGTTTGCAAGGCTTAAGCATTTTCGTAGTATCGCTACTCGCTATGAGAAGTTAGCTCGTAATTTTAAGTCAATGCTCTATCTAGCGTGTACTATCATTCATTGTAAAATGAATTGAAGACACGCCCTAACTTGGTTCACGCTTTCTCATAGTGCTGTCCTAAATAATTTTACTTATCTAGGACAGCCTTTTAATCATAATAATCTGACATAGAAATTGTTAGTTATAGTAAAAACCTAATGTATAGTTTAGAAAACTTTATTAACATTAATATCTACTTATACCATGAGGAGGCAAAAGTGTGTACAGTAGTACTCATTAATAGAAATAAATCTAGCTTAGAATATTGTTTGAATAGATTAAGTCTTAGGGGAGGGAATATAGTAAACATAGATGATCATATAGAGTTATTATTAAGAAATTTTGATATTGATAATCCTTTAGATATAATTAGTGTCGATAAGGATCTGGCACAAGATATTTTGGCTTCATTAATTCAACGCATTCGTATCAATTGCTCGATTCACTCTAATGTAATTCTGGGAGTATCACAATATTACTTTTTAATAGACTTAATAGCCGAGGAGCTAGGTGAAATTAGTTATGTGCTTTTTCATGAGCACCCATATCTACAGGTTGCTGATAGAAATATATCTGATGAATGCTTATATAAAATAGAAAGAGATATTACAGAATATTTTAATTTTATAGTAAATTTATGGTCGAGCTCAAATGCAGTATTAGTAGATAATGATTGTGTAGCAAGCAAGTTTGAGACCTTTAAATCTGCTTTAAACAATTGGTACGGTTTAACTTTAAAAAGTAACTGGAAGGTTGGTGATTTTCAGAAAATGAATATACAACAGCGAGATGATCAAGAAGTCTTCTTGATAAACTTGTTATTAGATTACAATCCTAAGTTATTTGAAATTTATAGCGAATTGCTAAGTGTTTCGTCGCCTATCTTTAATCCTAAAGTACCTGAAAATAAAGATACTGATAAATCTAAGGCATTAGTAATACAGTTGCTAAATAGCAAGGTATTATTGAAAGATGAGGTTGTAAATAAACTTCAGCGCCAATTAAAAAAATCAAATAAATCAGTTATGCAACTTGAAAAGAAGTTGAGCGTTCTAAACGCAAAGGTGCAAATACCAGGAAAAGAAATAACGAAAAAGCCGAGAAATTTAATAGAGTATGTAAAAAAGGAAAATCATGAGTTTATTAAGTTGTATAAGTCGATTGAAAATAAAGACAGTAATCATTGCAGTAATAAAAATAACTCAGCTAAGCACTTTGGTGCAGGCATAAGAGTTAAGAGCACTAAGGAATACCTCATAGGCAATAGTTTAATAAAAATATACAATGATCCAAAAAGAATTTTGAAGATTCATAAGGTTTATAAACATATTAAGAAACAAACTGAACAGAGTAATGGTGACTTAAATAACTTACCTTCTTTAGAGGAGTATGAGGATTACTATGAAGTAAAAAGAATTAAAAATCATCTATCCTATAAACTTGGAAAGGTAATAGTCAGTACGAATAAATCTAATATACATAAATTGCCTTTCAAATTAGCAAAGCACTCTATCATTCATAAACTTAAAAAATATTCTGGTTAAAAATATGAAAAAAAATTTAGACAAAGCTAATTTTACAGAAGGTTTAAAGAGGGTAGCTTCAGTTATTGAAAATATTCCTAATTACGATGAAATGTTGGGCGCAAGGCTTGCTGAGATCAACTTTCATTCTGGGGAGTCAACAGAAGTTAACAACCTCAATATTCAGGAAGCTCTGAAATTTATAAGTTCTAGACTGAAAAAGCGCGGAATAAAGCAATATGATTTTAACTCTGAATTTAACTGTTTGTGCTTTGTTAAAACACGAAACAATATTGTAGAGTTTGAGCTTTTTAAAAGCATTGTCAATATAAACACAAAAATAAAAATTATAAACTTAGCAACAGAGGTGCCGGTTAAATTTAAAATAGATAGGGAAAGGTTTTTTGATATCATAAGTAATGTATGTTTATTATTGAAGGATTACTACACTAATAAACCGCCGACTCCAGGGATAATTTACCAGAGCCTTCAATACACATGCGCATACTTAGATTTCTGGTTTAGTTTAAATGAATATTCTAATTTACAAGGTAAAATTCATTTTACGGCAAATGATCACTCACCTATTCCTGTAGCTTTAACAATGAACTGTATTAATAGAAGAATGGGCACAGTTTATTTTCAGCACGCGGCAGTAACTGAGTCATTTCCAGATCTGATATTTGATATCAGTGTTTTGCATAACCGACAAAGCCTAACAACTTATACAATGGGCAAAAAAAAGACAGGCTCAAAGAACTTTATATTGTCAAGACATCTTATTGATAATCCAGAATTGATTCTTACCAAATTAAATTTGAGCAAAAACCGGTCAAGTCATGAAATCGTTATTTATCTTACAGCAGTTATAAACAATATAGACTTGATTGATTTTGTTCATATATTAGAATCCATCGACTATATTAAGGATATATATATTAAATTTCACCCTAGCACTAACATAGAGATTAAAGAGTTTCTAGCTAGTAAAATAAAATTTAAAGTTCTAGATAGAGTTCCTGAGTTTGAGCATGTGGCTATTGTAGGTAACTCTTCCGTACTTCTTGAGTTAATAAGTAAGGGGATACCATGCTTAAACTATTTTGACTTAGATTGTATTGATAGTGACTATTATGGATTTGTTAAGGCTGGCATTTCCCAAAAATTAGTTAATACGAAAGACTTAAAAAGTGCACTCCTAAGTATTACCTATGATAGTGCGTTCTTAGAAAAAGCTAGCAATTTTAATCCTTCGTTTATTCCTGGTTATAGCCAAGAGTACAAAGTAGATGTCCGAAAAATATCAAGCTATATTCAGTTATTATTGAATATAGAAAACAAAACTGCATTAGAAAACTTTTTAAATGTTCAGTTTGAACGAATATTATTTAGTGAAGAAGAGTCAATAAAAAATATTAGTAATAAAGACTTTCATGATTTAGGTTTTAATATTGTAAACTTGATTCTATATTTAGAGGACCTGTTTAAGAAGAGAGATGAGAGGCTTATATCTTTATTTAATAGAGCAACACTAAGCCGTAGTAATAATTTAATATATACATGGTTGCAATTGTATAAAATAGAATGGACTGGATTTAAACCAGATAAAGTGGCTATAGAAAGTTTTTTTGCAAATATTATGACAATAGAGAGCATTGTCGGTAAAAGAGCATATAGAATCTTAGAAAATAAACTTTTAAATGTTTTAATTCGTTATGCCTTGGTCGAGTATATTAGCCTGTTTTTCAGCTCATCTAATTATATTAATCTTAGTAACTTACATATTAATAGGAGAATAGCTCTATTAAAACTTCTTTTAAATAATAATGGTTCAATTGGTATAGATATAGATAGCTTATATTATAACTTATCATCTTATCACCAGTTAAAAATGGAAGTGCAAGGTAAGCCACAGGATTCTAAAAACCCAAAAACCCACTATAAAACAGAATCAAATTTCTTGCGATATGCACATCCTAAAATTTCTGCAGAGTTTAACCAGCTTATTGTTCCAGTTTACGATAAACTAAGATATAAAATGCAGTTTATGGATGTACTTCATAACTCTGAGGTAAAGGATAGGATTAAGAGTTTAATTATCGATAAAATAAAGCATAGAGAGCCATTCTGTTTTATAAGACTTAGTGATGGGGAAGGTTATATTTTCTCAAACACAGAGGGTTACATGAATATCGATGATATTAAAAATAGGGAACGTCATTGGTGGGGGTGTGAGCTCGATGTAACTTTGAGAAATGAGATAATTGAAGAGTTAAAAAAGGTGGTTAATCGTGCTGATATACTAGGTATTCCAACCATATATAGGTTTATTCGAGATTCGACAGAAAAATCTGATACTTTTCTTAATTATATACAAGGAAGGGGGATGTATAATGTATTAAGAGGGGTTTATAGTTCCGAAAGTCTTAATACTCATTGCTTGTTTGGGTCAGATAAGATGAACCTTGCTTTGTTTTCAAACAAAAATGATTTTATAGACCTAATGAAATTTAGCAGCCATATCGTATTTATTACTAGTGTTCGTAAGGAGGTATTAAATAATATTATTAATCCTGCTGGCGAATACAGTATTGATGTTATAGAGTTACCTACGCACTATAAAACTAGTGGGAATGATTTGTATATTAACCAAGGTAAGCCTTTACCTTTTGTTTACAAAGAGATTATTGAAAAAATAGACCAAGTAGTAAATAAAGGTAGTACTGTTTTTGTAGCTGGCGGAGTTATTGGAAAAATATTTATAGGTAGAGCGAAAGAGAAAGGAGCTATTGCTATTGATGCTGGAAGCGCTATGGATACGTTAGTAGGTGCAGGTATACATTCGTTGTATTAACTAAATAAACTTTAAATATAAGCTACATATATTGTTATAGTAGTTAACTAAGAGGAAGGGTGCTTAATGTTTGAGAGAAAAACTATATTAATTACGGGTGGAACAGGTTCGTTTGGAAACACCTTTATACCGATGACACTAGCCAAATATAATCCTAAGAAAATTATTGTTTTCTCTAGAGATGAAATGAAACAATGGGATATGGCTAAGAAGTTTGAAGGTGATGATAGAGTTCGCTTCTTTATAGGTGACGTTCGTGATAAGGAGCGTTTATACCGTGCTCTAGATGGTGTAGACTACGTGGTTCATGCTGCTGCCACTAAGATCGTTCCTACAGCAGAATATAACCCTTTTGAATGCGTTAAAACCAATGTCAATGGTGCAATGAATCTTATTGATGCCTGTATCGATAAAGGCGTTAAAGGGGTGGTGGCTTTATCAACTGATAAAGCTAGTAGTCCTATTAATTTATATGGCGCTACTAAACTAGCATCAGATAAGCTATTTGTTGCAGGTAATTCATATTCAGGCGAGCATGGCACTAAGTTCTCAGTTGTACGTTATGGTAATGTCATGGGCTCACGTGGTTCAGTTATCCCTTTCTTTATGTCTATTAGAGACAAAGGTGTATTACCAATTACCGATGAGCGTATGACTCGCTTTATGATCTCTTTAGAAGACGGGGTTGAGCTAGTATGGCACGCCTTTGAAGATATGGTAGGTGGTGAAATTTACGTTAAGAAGATTCCATCAATGAAAATGATTGATTTAGCTCGCATTGTCGCTCCAGAAGCAAAACAAGAAGTTATTGGTATCCGTCCAGGTGAAAAATTGCATGAGCAGATGATTAGTAGTGAGGATGCTTATTATACTTATGAGTATCCAGAGCATTTCAAAATCCTGCCAACTATTAATAAATGGGCAACAGATCCAGCTCGTATTAAAGATGGTAAGCGTGTTCCTGAAGGTTTCGTATACGCCAGCGACAATAACTCTGAATGGATGAGTGACGAGCAACTTCAAGAGTGGATTGAAATCAATCGTGAAAAAATCGGGAGCATCTAAATGATTCCATATGGTCGCCAAGATATTAGCCAACAAGATATTGATGCAGTAGTTAAAGTATTACAATCCGACTTTTTAACGCAGGGACCTAAAGTTCCTGCATTTGAGCAGTCAGTTATGGATGCGTGTGGCGCAAAGTATGCAGTAGCTGTCAATAGTGCAACCTCTGCGTTGCACATTGCTTGTTTAGCACTAGGTCTGGGTAAAGATAATTGGTTGTGGACCACGCCTAATACCTTTGTCGCTTCTGCTAATTGTGGTTTATATTGTGGTGCCCAAGTGGACTTTGTTGATATTGATCCATGCAGTTACAATCTATGTGTTAAAGCTTTAGAAAAAAAACTTATTATTGCAGAAAAAGAAGATAGGCTACCTAAAATTGTTATTCCAGTACACTTTAGTGGTCAACCTTGTGATATGGCAGCTATTTATGAATTATCACAAAAGTATGGCTTTAAGATTATCGAAGATGCTTCTCATGCTATCGGTGGTAAATATAAATGTGAGCCTATCGGTAACTGTCATTATAGTGACATCACTGTCTTTAGTTTCCATCCAGTTAAAATCGTAACCACTGCTGAAGGTGGTATGGCAGTTACGAATGATCCTAAATTAGCAGAGCAATTAAACCTATTACGCAGCCATGGTATTACTCGCGATGAAAGCTTAATGACTAAGCCTGCTGATGGACCCTGGTATTATCAGCAAATTGAGCTTGGCTATAACTACCGTATGACGGATATGCAAGCTGCTTTAGGTGTTTCTCAGATGCAGCGCCTAGATGAGTATGTTGCTAAACGTCATGAGTTAGCTGAGCGTTATAATGAGTTGCTTAAAGACCTGCCTATTACATTACCCTGGCAACATGAAGATAGCTACTCCGGTCTGCATCTATATGTGATTCGTTTGCAATTAGATAAGATATCCAAAGCGCATCTTGACGTGTTTAATGCTATGCGTGAAGCAGGCATCTTAGTGAACCTTCATTATATTCCAGTACACTTGCAGCCTTATTATCAAGGAATGGGCTTTAACGAAGGGCAATTCCCTGAAGCTGAGCAATATTATAAAGAAGCTATCAGTTTGCCTATGTTCCCAACCATGACTGAAGAGCAGCAAAGTAAAGTAGTATCTACCTTAAAAGAGCTATTAGTATGAGCTTAATTGAAACAGAAAGACTAATTTTACGTCCGCTCGATATTTCTGATGCCTCTCAGGAGTATGTGGACTGGCTGAATGATCCAGATGTAAACCAATATTTAGAAACACGTCACTCAGTACAAACCTTGGAGTCTTGCATTGATTTTATTAAATCGTGCAATAATGACCCTACAACCTATTTGTTTGGTATTTTCTTAAAGGAATCAAATAAACACATTGGTAACGTTAAGATAGGTGCAATTAATACAATATATAAGCGGGGACAACTAAGCTTATTTATTGGAGACAAGGAATGTTGGGGTAAAGGTTATTCAAGAGAGCTCGTTAAGAGTATTACTAATTATGCTTTTGAGCATTTAGGCCTTAGTCGTATGGAAGCCGGATGCTATGAGGACAATATAGGCTCCTTAAAGGTTTTTCTAAAATCAGGGTATAACGTAGAAGGTTTCTTTCGAGACCATGTTATCCATGATGATAAATACCAAGGATGTTTTTGGTTAGGAGCCTTAAAAGATGAGTTCTTATAATAATCTATCTAAATTAGCCCTTGGGACAGTACAGTTTGGACTTCCTTATGGAATATCTAATAAAAATGGACAGGTATCTAATTCTGAAGTAGCTAGGATTTTAGATATCGCTAAGGTGAAAGGTATCCACACATTAGATACTGCCATTGCATATGGTAGTAGCGAAAAAGTGTTAGGTGAGCATAACCTTGAAAACTTCGATATCATTACTAAATTACCCGCTATCCCAGATGACACTTTAGACATCAAGGGTTGGGTTGAAGAGCAGATGACAGGCTCTTTGACTAGATTGAGAGTATCTAAAGTCAAAGCTGTCCTTCTTCACAGTCCTGAGCAGCTACATTCAGAAGCTGGGGCGGAGGTTTACGCTGCACTAGACTCATTGAAGATCAAAGGTCTAACAGAACGCATAGGTATCTCAATTTACTCTCCTAATAAATTTATTAACCTTAGTAGAGATTTTCACTTTGATTTGATTCAAGCTCCATTTAATGTTTTAGATACAAGAATACAAGATTCTGGCGCTTTAGATATATTGGAAAGTCAAGAAACACGTTTACATGTAAGGTCTATCTTTCTTCAAGGTTTGTTATTGATGGATAAAAAACAACGACCTAATAAATTTAATGAGTGGTCACAGCTTTGGACAAAATGGGAAAGTTGGTTAGATGAGCATGACTTAACTCCTTTAGAGGCATGTATACGTCATGCTTTATCTATGCCTCAAATTGAAAAAGTTGTTGTAGGAGTAGATAGTGCCGACCAACTACAAGAAATCGTGACAGCAGCTGAAGGCAATTTACCTACGATACCCTCAAATATTTCTTGTGGCGATGTAAGACTATTAAGTCCTCATTTATGGAGTCAACTATGAAAATTGTAGCTATTGTTCAGGCCAGAATGGGCTCAACAAGACTCCCAAATAAAGTAATGAAAGAGATTAATGGAACTCCTATGATAGAGGTTCTATTAAAACGCTTAGCCAAATCCGAACAGATTGACCAAATTATCGTAGCAACTTCTATAGATCAAAAAAATAATAAATTAGCAGAGCATGTAGAAAAACTTGGTTATGTTTGTGAGAAAGGTAGCGAGGACGACGTTTTAGATCGCTACTATCAAGCTGCTAAAGCTAATAATGCTGATATAGTGGTACGTATAACGGGAGACTGCCCACTTGTTGATGCTAAATTAGTAGATACTGCAATTACTAGCTTTAAAGATCATAGTGTTGACTATTTAAGCAATACTAGTCCAGCAACCTATCCAGACGGTTTGGATGTTGAAGTATTCACAATGAAAGCATTGGAGGATGCACTAAAAGAGACGACATCGTTATTCGATCATGAGCATGTCACCCCTTATATTAGAAATAGTGGAAAGTTTAAGACCCATTCGATTACTAATACTGAGGATTTATCGGAGCTAAGATGGACCGTTGATGAACCTGCCGATTTTGAGGTAGTTTCTAATATCTTTAATCATTTCGCACCCAATATGTATTTTAGTTGGAATGAGGTCTACGAACTTCAGAAAAAGCAACCTACTCTATTCGAGAACAATAAAACCATTCAGCGCAATGAAGGAGCTAATATGGGCACAGGTCAGAAACTTTGGAAAAGAGCTAAGTCAGTCATCCCTGGTGGCAATATGCTACTGTCTAAACGTGCAGAAATGTTCTTGCCAGAGCATTGGCCTGCATACTTTAGTAAGGCAAAAGGTTGTCAGGTCTGGGATCTAGATGGTAACCAGTTTACTGATATGTGCATCATGGGCGTTGGGACTAACACGCTAGGCTATGGTAATGATGAAGTAGATAATGCTGTCCGTTCAGTGATAGACCAAGGCAATATGTCAACATTAAATGCACCAGAAGAGGTCTACTTGGCTGAGAAATTAATTGAACTTCATCCTTGGGCTGACATGGTGCGCTTTGCTCGTACAGGCGGAGAGGCTAATGCAGTTGCTATACGTATTGCTCGAGCTGCTTCAGGTAAAGAAAAAGTAGCTGTCTGTGGTTATCATGGTTGGCATGACTGGTATCTATCAGCAAACCTTGGAGACTCAGAGAACTTAGCAGGTCACTTACTACCTGGTCTTAGCCCAAAAGGTGTTCCTCAAAACCTTAGAGGTACCGTATTTCCGTTCAACTATAACAATTTCGAAGAACTAGAAGCGCTAGTTAATGAACATGATATTGGCGTCATAAAAATGGAAGTTGTACGAAATATGGGGCCTGAAGATAATTTTCTACATAAGGTCCGTCAGCTAGCTACTGATAAGAATATAGTGCTTATATTTGATGAATGCACATCGGGATTCCGTGAAACTTTTGGAGGGATTCATAAAAAATATGGTGTGGAGCCAGATATGGCCATGTTTGGTAAAGCCTTGGGTAATGGCTATGCTGTGACTGCGACTATTGGTAAAAGGGAAATTATGGAGGCTGCACAGTCATCATTCATAAGTAGTACATTCTGGACTGAGCGTATAGGTTCTGTAGCTGGACTAAAAACATTAGAGGTTATGGAGAAGCTTCAATCATGGGATGCCATTACTCAAACAGGACTTAATATACGGAAAGAATGGCAAAAGCTTGCTGATAAATATGAGCTCGATATTAACTACTTTGGACTTCCTGCACTAACTGGCTTCTCATTTACAAGTGAACAAAACTTGTTTTATAAAACTTTAATTACTCAAGGAATGTTAAATAAAGGTTATCTGGCCAGTAATGTTGTCTATGTATGTACTGAGCATACAGAGTCTGTTGTTGAAGGCTATATAGAGGCGCTTGACCCTGTATTTTCTTTAATTAAAGAGTGTGAAGAAGGACGATCTGTAGAAGACTTATTAAATGGTCCAGTTTGCCACAGTGGTTTTAAAAGATTAAACTAAATATGAATATTGTTTTCCGCTGTGACGCCTCTATTCAGATAGGTACTGGCCATGTCATTCGTTGTTTGACGCTTGCCGATGAGTTAACTCGTCAGGGAGCCAAGTGTTATTTTATATGTCGTGAGCATGAAGGTAATCTTATAGATTTTATCGCTCAAAAAGGTTATGAGACCTACAAGCTTGAGGTGGTTTCTCTAGATAGCAACGAGAACGATGAGAATAAGCCTAGCCTATTTCATTCAGAATGGTTAGGGGCTTCTCAAGAAGCAGATGCTATGCAAGCTATTAATGTAGTTAGCTCTATACACCCCGAGTGGTTGATTGTTGATCACTATGCATTAGACAGTTATTGGGAACAAAAACTTAGATCTCATTGTGGCAATATTTTAGTGATTGATGATTTAGCAGATAGAAAGCATGACTGTAATGTATTGCTTGATCAAACCTTTGGTCGTAATAAGCAAGAATATCAAAACTTAGTTCCAAGCGACTGTGAAGTTTTATGCGGTACAACTTATGCACTGTTGCGCCCAGAGTTTTCTAAATGGCGTTCATACAGTCTAGAACGCCGAAAAGGTAATGCCTTAGAGCATATTTTAGTTAATTTAGGTGGCGTAGATAAAGACAATCTAACTTCACAGATATTAGATACCTTAAAACAAGCACGTTTATCTGAGTCATGTAAGATTATTGTAGTCATGGGCTCTACTTCTCCCTGGATTGATGCTGTCACAAAGAAAGCTAAAGAACTACCTTGGTCTACAGAAGTAAAATCTGGTGTTTCTAATATGGCTGAACTAATGGCTAATAGTGATTTAGCTATTGGTGCTGCAGGTTCAACCTCCTGGGAGCGATGCTGTTTAGGCTTACCTACTATTATGCTAGTTATTGCAGAAAACCAAATGGATATTGCAAATAACTTGGAATCTATAAATGCAGTAAAGGTTGTGCTAAATAATTATGACCTTGTTAAAACCGTCAATGAATGTTTACGTGAGCTCATACAAATACCAGAAAAACTAAAATCTATGAGTCAGTCTAGTGCAGATGTACTAGATGGCTATGGCACGTACAAAGTCATAGAGAAAATGAAGAGTTTTTAATAATGAATAAGCCTCAGTTTAAACTACGCCCTATGCATACAGATGACCTAGAACTAGTGCTTAGTTGGAGGAATTATATTGATATACGTAGATATATGTATACTCAGCATGAGATCTCCTTAATTGAGCACACAAACTGGTTTAACAAAGTATCTAAAGATAATAACTATACCCTTTTAATATTTGAAGTTGACAATAAACCATTAGGCTTTGTAAATATTCATGAAATCGCTCAAGGTGGTATTGCTGACTGGGGCTTCTATACCTCACCAGATGCTCCTAAAGGTACAGGCTCAAAGCTTGGTGAGCATGCTTTAGATTATGCTTTTAACACGCTACAGTTGCATAAGCTATGTGGTCAAGCTTTAGACTTTAATGAAGCTTCTAGAAAGTTTCATAAAAGATTAGGTTTTAAAGAAGAAGGTGTCTTAGAACAACATCACTTCGATGGTCAAAAATATCATAATGTCATAAGCTTTGGCTTACTTGTTCACGACTATCGTCTAATAATTAATAACGAGATTTAAATTATGTCTAGTATCCCTAGTATAAATATTGCAGGACGTCGAATCGCAACTGACGCTGCGCCTTATATCATTGCCGAGTTATCTGCAAACCATAACGGTAACTTTGATACCGCTTTAGAAATTATTAAACAGGCTAAAGCTGCAGGCGCTGATGCAATCAAAATACAAACCTATACCGCTGATACGATTACTCTAAATAGTGATTCGGAAGACTTCAAAATTCATGGCGGATTATGGGATGGCGAAACCTTATACAGCCTTTATGAAAAAGCGCATATGCCATGGGAGTGGCATAAATCTCTATTTGAATATGCTCGTAAACTAGATATCACTATGTTTAGCTCGCCTTTTGATAATACGGCTGTAGACCTATTAGAAAAATTAAATGCACCAGCCTATAAGATTGCCTCTTTTGAAGCCATTGACTTACCTCTTATCCGTTATGTAGCAGGCACTGGTAAGCCAATGATTATATCAACCGGTATGGCTGATGATGATGAAATACAAGAAGCGATTGATGCCGCACGTTCTGGTGGTTGTAAGGAGTTAGCTATTTTACACTGCGTAAGTGGTTACCCTGCTCCAGCTGAAGATTATAACTTACGTACTATTTTAGATATGAGAGAGCGTTTTGGTCTGGTGACAGGGCTTTCAGACCATACTATCGATAACACAACAGCAGTTACTAGTGTGGCTTTAGGCGCTTCTATTATTGAAAAGCATTTCACCTTAGATCGCAATGGTGGTGGCCCTGATGATAGTTTTTCTCTTGAACCCGAAGACTTGGTTGCCTTGTGCCGAGACAGTAAGACAGCTTGGCAAGCACTTGGTTCAGTGAATTATGGTCGTAAGTCTAGCGAACAAAGTAATGCGCAATTCCGCCGTTCTCTATACTTCGTTAAAGATCTAAAAGCAGGTGATGTTATTACTGAAGGTGCTATTCGTAGCGTCCGTCCTGGCTTTGGGCTTGCTCCTAAGTTTTATGATGAGGTTGTTGGTAAAAGAGCAGCTTTAGATGTTAAAACTGCTACTGCCGTCACGCGAGAGAACATTATTGACGGTAATCCTATCAAAAAATAGTATTATTATAAAAAATAAATAGGTTATAAATGAAAATAACAGTTGTAGGTACTGGATATGTCGGTTTGTCAAATGCTGTATTACTGGCACAACAGCATAAAGTGACAGCTTTAGATATCGATCAAGATAAAATCAATAAAATCAATCAGCGTCAGTCACCAATCGATGACAAAGAAATAGAAAACTTTCTAGCTCGTAAAGAGCTAGACTTGTTTGCGACGACAGATAAAGTACAGTCTTATAAAGATGCTGATTATATACTGATAGCAACCCCGACCAACTATAATACAGACACCAACTGCTTTGATACCAGTAGCGTCGAAGCCGTCATCAACGACGTATTGGCAGTCAATCCTAATGCGCTGATCATCATTAAATCCACTATTCCTGTAGGCTTCACCAAACGCACTAAGAAGAAATTAGGAATTGAGAACTTATTATTCGCCCCTGAGTTTTTGCGAGAAGGTAAAGCGCTGTACGATAACCTGTATCCATCTCGTATCATCGTTGGTGAGCAGTCAGAGCGCGCAGCAAAGTTTGCGCAGATAGTAGCAGATTGTGCCGTTAAAGAAAACATTGATATCTTACTCACCAATAGTGCCGAAGCCGAAGCGATTAAGTTATTTGCCAATACCTATCTTGCGCTGCGCGTTTCTTACTTTAATGAGCTTGATACTTATGCCACAGTACATGGACTAAGTACTGAGCAAATAATCAAAGGCATTTGTTTAGACCCTAGAGTAGGGGACTTTTATAATAATCCCTCTTTTGGTTATGGTGGCTATTGCCTACCTAAAGACACCCAGCAACTACTCGCCAACTATGAAAATATCCCACAAAACTTGATAGAAGCAGTGGTTGCTTCGAACAATACCCGTAAAGAGTTTATCGCTAATGACATCGTGTCAAGTAATCCAAGGGTCGTTGGTATTTATCGTTTGATAATGAAAGCGGGCTCTGATAATTTTCGTGCGTCAGCCATTCAAGGTATTATCAAACACTTAAAACGACTAGGTACGACTGTTATTGTTTATGAACCCAAGTCTGATGAAGCTAGTTTCTTAGACTGTGAGATTGTGAATGACTTAGATACGTTTAAGAGCATATCAGATATCATAGTAGCCAATCGACTCTCAGAAGAGCTAGAAGACAGCTTGGATAAAATATATACTCGAGATCTATCTGGTTCAGATTATTAATTAGGCCTCAGTTTGCAATACTTCACCTACGTTAGGCACAAGCAGTTTACTCAGGCTTTAGCGTCGTTAATGCCTAGGCTGCGCTATATCACTGCTAAGCGGCGTTGGTATGCAGTACGTCTGGGTTTGTATCGTACCGTTTTAAAATATTCAACATGGTTGCCAGTAAAGACGCCGCGCCATACGGTAGTGTCTGTTATCGCTGCTATCAAACGTCAAGATTTAATTGACGATATGGCAAGAAGCCATATAGAGCATATTTTATATCATAAACGATACTGTCAGTTTCATCATGAGTTTATTAAAGAGACGATATCATTTTACCCTGACGTGGTATTTAATTATTTGAAAACACAGAAAGAAAAGTCAGGTACGTTATATAGCTCCTACTATCAAGGTCTATATATTGCGCTTTTGCAGCAGTATTACCCACTAGATACTCACATTGATCATTACTTAAGTAATTTTGTATCATACCCAACAGATGATGAGTATGCAGATAAAAGATTTCTCTACAGTAATATAGCGCTTAATACGCCATTGACTAAACTTGCCAATTTAAATGAAATACTTACTCATCATCAGCTTAGTCAAATAGCACTGTCTGATGAGCAACAGCCTTTTACGGTGACCAATCTACGAGTAATAGAGCAAGTAAATAAAGATCAAGACTCTCAAATTAATAGTAAGCTGCATAAAGTGACCGTTATGGTCACCACTTATAATGCCAGCGAAACGATAGATAGTTGTATTAATAGCCTGTTGCAGCAGTCATGGCAAGATTTAGAAATAATAGTGGTTGATGATGCCAGTACCGATGATACCTTACTGCGTTTGCAGTGTTTAATTGGCGATAATGATGCTATAAAGGTTATTGCACTACCGCAAAATGTAGGAACCTTTGCTGCCAAAAGTATTGGCGCACAATATGCAACAGGTGAGTATTTAACCTGTCAAGATTCTGATGATTGGGCGCATCCACAAAAAATAGCAGAGCAAGTGCAACCATTGATAGAAGACACTAGTATCATTGCGACGACATCACATTGGTTGAGGTTAGATCATGATGGTCAGTATTATATTCGTCAATTATACCCTTTCATGCGCCAAAACCCCGCTTCTCCCATGTTCCGTTTGCAGACTGTCAAACAAGAGACTGGATTATGGCATATAGTGCGCACAGGTGCTGATAGTGAGTTTTTTGAGCGTTTAAAGCTAGTCTATGGCAGTGAAAGCATCGTAGTCATTGAAAAGCCGTTGACCATCGCCAGTCATCGTCCTAACTCACTCATGACGTCCGAGCAATTCGGTATCTATAATCGTACAGCAGCGCTGGCTCGTTTAGACTATTGGGAAGCATGGCGACTATGGCACATAGAGACACTTCATCAAAAAGTGTGCTTGGTTATGCCTAGTGTCGAAAAACAAGCAAATGCTCCACAAGCTTTATTTGACGGAATACCAAATAGCATTCAAGTAGGTATGCTGAGCTTAAAAGAAAGCTTGGCCGCAAATACAGTATTGCGTAAGCTTTGATACGAACTCTAAATAAAGCTCTTTAAGTATTAAGCTAATAGGGCTATTTAGGAAAAAAGTTTACCAATATGATGGTGACTGTCATAGACTTGGGTTTTATTGTTCTGTAAATAGAAATTTAATAATAAAAACCCCACTCTCAACTTTAAAAGTGATTGAAAAAAAAAGAGCATCTCACTAATCTATTGTTTTCGACCAAGAATACAACGGAGTTGTGAGATGCCCATAGACGAATTTATCATCAATATCTATTTAATGGTAGAGCAATATTACAAAATAGTCGTCACCAAACCCTTGCGAAGTGCAGGTTACGCGCCAAAGCTAAGTGATCCTGAGGTCATTTGCATGGAGATGGTCGGTGAATTTTTACACCTTGATCAAGACAAACAAATTTGGCAATACTTTACCCAGCATTGGCAAGACTGGTTTCCAGCCATCGGCTCATACCCTAACTTCGCAAAGCATTGCGCAAATCTGTGGCAAGTCAAACAGCGGATACAAGATAACGTCAGTCAAATTGAAGGCCGTGACAACATTCATTTTATGGATGGCTTTCCGATACCCGTCTGTCATTATGGACGCGCTTATCGGCATAAGAATTATCAAGACTTAGCAGCTTTTAGCTACTGTGCCGCTAAGCAAGAGAGGTACTATGGCTTTGAAGGCCATTTGCTTGTTAACTTATCGGGCATGATTAAAGGCTTTACCTTTGCTCCTGCCAATGTTGATGAAAGAGCGGTTGCCCCAGAAATCACCACTCATATTCATGGGCTGCTTGGCGCTGATAAAGGGTATATCAGCCCTAGTCTGACATCGTACTACGACGCTCAAGGCGTGGATTTACAAACGCCACTCAGAGCCAACATGAAAGAGGATAGACCCAAACCTGTGGTAAGGCGGCTAATGAAAGCCCGCCGTATCGTTGAAACAGTCATTGGTCAGCTATCAGAACGATTTAATATACAAAGGGTACGAGCAAGAGATTTATGGCATTTGTCTCATCGATTGATTCGTAAGATTCTTTCACACAATCTGTGCTTTGTACTCAACAAAAAACTTGGTAATCCGCCTCTTCAGTTTGATTTGCTTATTTCAAGTTGAGAGTGGGGT
>NZ_AYYA01000071.1:0-51278 GCF_000511065.1 Psychrobacter sp. TB67 | reverse complement strand
CTCGACATCTTATCAGATGCCATGAGTGACACTGCATAAACAAGGGAAGACAATAAGATGACACATTATATAGGCATAGACGTTAGTAAAAATAAGCTAGATATTGCATGGCTCAAAGACACTGACAAACTAAAATTCAAAACTAAAGTCTTTAAAAATGATCACAGTGACTATGCTGCTCTTATCAACTGGCTAATTGCTAACATTACTGATGACTTAAACAACATCCACATAACCCTTGAAGCTACAGGCGTCTATCACGAGAACATCGCCTACTACCTATTTGATAAAAAGCTTAACGTTAGCATCATCAATCCTGCTTACGTCAAAAGCTATGCTGCTAGTTTAGGAAGTCGCAACAAGACGGATAAGAAAGATAGTATGTTATTAGCCCGCTACACCTATAGTGCTAAGCCTAAATTGTGGACACCGCCGCCAGCAGAGGCGCGTCACCTCAAGTCTTTACTGTCGCGCTTAGACGCGCTACAAGAAGACTTACAACGTGAGCTGAATCGATTGGAAAAAACGGAGGCCACAGACACCGCTCCTATCGTTAAAGCGTCTATTGAGCAGATGATAGTCTCTTTGCAAGCCGCCATTGTTAAGCTCAATGGTGATATTGATGACCATATCGATGGTCATCCCAATTTAAAGCAAGACCAATATCTGCTACAAACTATTAAAGGCGTCGGCCCTGTTGTCTCAAAGCAGATGATGTCGCTGATGCATAATAAGCAGTTTAGTCAAGCGTCGCAAATGGCAGCCTTTTTAGGTCTAGTTCCCAAGCATAGTGAATCAGGGCTATTTAAGGGCAAGTCTCGCTTAGCAAAGAATGGCTCAAGTGCCGTAAGAGCTAAATTGTATATGCCGGCGCTAGTCGCCATTAAGCATAATCCCGACATTAAGGCGCAGTATGAGCGACTGCTTGCTAACGGTAAGTGCAAAATGCAGGCTGTCTGTGCGGCGATGCGTAAGCTTGTGCATATTTGTTTCGGCGTGGTTAAACATCAGCAACCTTACCAAGCAAGAGTTGAGCTAATTAGCACTTGATTTGGCTTTTTTAAGATGGTATCTCTAATTAAAAAATTTGGTCAGACAAAGTGAGCAAAACCACTTGAGTTGAACCAACGAGCGTTTAACCGAGACCAATCGAAAAGCCTTGCTATTTGCAGGGCTTTTTTATGACCCTAATAAAAGTGACTATCTTGGTTTTTACTATGCTAAAAAGTAATAGTTGCGCGAAAGTATTGATAAGCATTACTTTTGTCCCCATTTATCTTATAATATCAACCCTATTTTGTCCTTATCATTGAGGTGAGCGTTATGGCTTTACTCCCTATCTTAAGCTATCCAGACCCGCGCTTACGCACGATTGCGAAGCCTGTCAAGGAAGTCACTGCTGAAATCAAAACCTTAATCGCTGATATGATTGAGACCATGTATGACGCCCAAGGTATTGGTCTGGCTGCCAGTCAAGTCGATCGTCATATTCAGCTCATCGTTATCGATTTGTCAGAAGATAAAAACGATCCAAAGGTTTTTATTAACCCAAAAGTCACGCCATTGGTAGAAGAAAAGCAACCGTACGAAGAAGGTTGTTTGTCAGTCCCTGAGGTCTATGATAAAGTTGAACGCCCTAATAAAGTGCGCATTGAAGCCTTAGATGAGAACGGCGAAAAGATCGATGAAGAAGTCGAAGGCCTACTTGCCGTCTGTATCCAGCATGAGATGGATCATCTAAATGGGGTCATATTCGTCGATTATTTATCACGTCTTAAGCAAACGCGGGCACGTGATAAAGTTCGTAAAGTGCTCAAAATACGTGAAAAGCAAGGTGAGCCAGCCTCTGAAAAGCAGCCGCAAACCACCAACTCTTAATTGGATGCATTTATAGTTAATTCAGGACCTATTGTCCGATTATCTCAAGCATGCATTGGTTTTTATTATTCATCCTATCCTGTGTTAACTTAAGGTTCCCCACCATGACCATGATCAAAATTGACCAATATTTTGACCCTGCCGGCTGGCAGAAATTCACCAAAGCTGCCGAAGGTCGCGAAACCCCATTTTTAGTGGTGGACCTGAGTCGTATCAAAACCAAATATCATGAAATGGTTGGCTTTTTCCCCAATGCCAAGTTGCATTATGCGATGAAAGCCAGCCCTGCTGTCGAAGTCATTAATCTATTGGCTGAACTGGGGTCAAACTTTGATTGTGCATCTATTTATGAGCTTGATCGTGTCCTCGACTGCGGCGTTAAGCCATCGCGTATTTCTTATGGCAACACCATCAAAAAAGCCGAGCACGTCAAATATGCTTTTGAGAAAGGCATTGATTTGTATGCGACCGACTCAGAAGCCGATCTAAAAAATATTGCCAAACACGCTCCTGGTTCAAAAATATTTGTGCGTATCTTGGTACAAGGCTCTGAGACCGCTGAGTGGCCATTGTCTCGTAAGTTTGGTTGCCATCCAAACATGGCAATTGAGCTGTTGATTCAAGCCCGTGATTTGGGTCTGGTGCCTTATGGCATCTCGTTCCATGTGGGTAGCCAGCAAAAAGATGTTGCCGCTTGGGATGATGCCTTAGCCAAGGTTAAATATATGTTTGACTGGATGAAAAACGAAGAAGATATTAAGCTGCAAATGATCAACTTAGGCGGCGGTTTTCCAGCCAATTATATTAGTGAAGTGAATCCCGTAAAAGTTTACGCTGAAGAAATCTCTCGTTATTTGACGGATGATTATGATGAGGAAGATATGCCGGAGATTATCCTAGAACCCGGTCGCTCATTGGTCGGTGGTTCAGGGGTATTGGTCAGTGACGTGGTGCTCATTTCGCGTAAGTCGCATACTGACTTGACGCGTTGGGTCTATACTGATGTGGGTTTGTTCCAAGGCTTAATTGAAACCTTGGGTGAAGCGATTAAATATCCAGTTTATACGCCTAAGATGGAAACCTCAACCAGCGAAGGTACGGTCGTATTGGCCGGTCCAACCTGTGACTCAACCGATATCATGTATGAAGAAGCAGGTTATCAATTACCAGAAGAGCTAGAAATTGGCGATAAAATCTTTTGGTTAACCACGGGTGCGTATACCAACTCGTATTCATCGGTCGAGTTCAATGGTTTCCCACCGTTAGAAGTGGTTTATATTGATTAATTCTCAGTGAATGCTCAGCAATAAGAAAAGCGCGGTACTGTGATTAGCAGTGCCGCGCTTTTTTATGCTTTTTCATCTATCATCTATGCCGCCCATCATTATAATCATTTCTAAATAAAAGAAGCACAGATGTTATAACGCGCTACTGGGACAAATTTTTCTTGCTTGCTGTGCCTACGCAGACAGAGGCTACAAAAAATTAGTCCCAGCAGCACTGTATTCTTTTAAAAAATAGATCAACTATAACTCCTTGAATAACAGGGAACGATGTAATACTAACTACTGCACTAACAGCGAGATAGGCATACTATCAGTGTTATTAACAGTGCGATTACTGCCATAGCTTGAGCGTTGGGTTTGATTATTCTGTGAAATCTGACCGATCGTCACCCACTGTCCACGTGGTACGACAATGGTACTATTTAAGCGCTGACCTTGAATAGCATTATAACTATTTTGCTTATAAGACGAATGAGAACGCACGAGCTGCTCATCAACTTGTGATAACTGCACTTCGACTTGCCCGTTTGGTAGTAGCCGTGGCGTCACAGCAATGCCTTGCGTCGTTGGCAGTAATACTTGCTGCTGAATAATAATCTGCCCCGATGGTCGATTATAAGTTGGATACGTAGTGGCATGATAGGTTTGAGTCAGCGCATAGAGCGTGCCTGTACTAATGCTCGCGGCACTACCAGATAGCGTTTGTACTTGATATAAATTATTGCCTTGCTGCTGACTATTGCGCTGATTAATTATCCCTGAACCCTCAATACCGCGATTGCTAATAATAACCTGACCTTGCTGAATATTACTTTGAGAATCACTATTATTACCAACACGCACAGCAACGGTCAACGGCTGTGGTTGACCGTCAATTTGACTCAGTAATTGCTGTACCGCTTGATAATTAGCGGCGGTGGTATGCAATACCAGCTTATCCTGATAAGTAGACACCGTACCGCCATCGCGACTATTATTCAATTGCTGGCGTACCGCGGGCAACAGTGCATCACCACCATAGGTATGGATGACGTAGGTTTGAAAAGTAGCTGCTTGTACGACTATCGGCAGTACCGTTAAACTTAAAGTAAATGCTATCGGACGCTTATAACTTATGGCTTTGGCAGTTTTTATATTTTTAACAATGTTAAGTATAGCCACTACCCGACCAAAACTCTCTCTTAAATGTTCGCTCAACTTATTCATAATTGACCTCTAACAATAGTTAAACGCTATCAAAAGCCATACTTAGCAGCGACCAAACCATCAGCAAAAACCCTTAGTCATTTAAGTATGAGGTATTTAAGCCTTAGTCATTTAAGCCTAAAACATCCTGCATATTATATTGCCCGACTTCCTGCTTAATTATCCAAGTAGCCGCACGTACCGCACCAGCGGCAAAAGTCATACGCGCGCGCGCACGATGGGTAATCTCAACCACTTCACCATCTGCAATAAACATCACGGTATGGTCACCAATGATTTCACCACCGCGAATGGCATGAATACCAATAGTACCCGCTTTACGTTCACCCGTTTGTCCTTCGCGACCATAGACAGCAACGTCCTTTAAGCTCTGTCCACGCGCCTCTGCGACGGCCTCTGCCATCATATAAGCTGTGCCTGATGGGGCATCGATTTTATGCTTATGATGCGCCTCGATGACCTCTACATCCGCATCAGTGCCAAAGGCTTTGGCTGCCATGCCGAGCAACTTTAATGACAAATTAACGCCTGTTGAATAGTTACCCGCATAAACGATAGCAACTTGCTCACTCGCTTTTGCCAAGACTTTCTCTTGCTGCTCATTGAATCCTGTAGTGCCAATCACCATCGCCACCTTATGCGCTGCACAGATTTGCATATTTTGCTCAGTGGCATCTGGCAAGCTAAAATCAATCAGCACATCGATGTCATTAATGACTGTTTTTAAATCATCGACAATCTGTACATCTAAACGACCAATCGCTGCAACTTCGCCCGCATCTGCACCGACAAGGCTTGAACCTTGACGTTCAATCGCAGCGTTAAGCGCAGTTTGCGAGTTGTCCTGTACCGCTTCAATAAGCATACGCCCCATACGCCCACCGGCACCGATGACACCGACTTTAATAGCTTGGTTTTTTACTTGTTGACTCATATCTCTGTCCTAAATATTTTATTTTTAATAAAGGGATTTTGCATAATATTTATCGTAAGTTTAGCAAATATCAATGTATCAATGTATCAATTGTCTTTGACACACTCAATAAAAAAGCCTAGAGGTTTCATGTGAAACCTCTAGGCTAACTTAACCACTTATTTGAAATGCTTATCCTGTCTAATCTTATGCTGTGTCAACTACTTGCTTTACATATAGCGATTCAGCAATCAGACGTTTTAGTCAAACAACTCACCAATCTTTTTGAAGAATGACTTTTTATGTGGCGACTGTTGATGTTTGCTATCACCATCAAGTGTATCTTGGAATTCGCGTAGTAGCTCTTTTTGCTCACGTGTCAAATTCACTGGCGTCTCGATGACCACACGGCAGATCAAATCCCCTTTCATCGTCGTGCGTACAGGCGTCACGCCCTTGCCGCGCACACGCAGCAACTTACCACTTTGCGTACCTTCGGCGACCTTGATTTTGACTTTGCCATCTAGCGTTGGGATTTCAACTTCTTTACCCAGTGCTGCATCGGTGATGCTAACTGGCACGTCCATATAGAGATCGGCACCTTGACGGGTAAAGACGTTGTGCGGTTTGACGCGTACTTCGACGTATAGATCGCCGTTTTGTACACCTGCGCCGCCCGCTTCACCTTCACCCGCTAAACGCACGCGATCACCATCATCGACGCCCGCTGGGATAGAAACCTCAAGCGTGCGCGATTTGTCTTTGACGCCATTACCATGACAGTCGGGGCAAGGGTTTTTAATCTGTTTACCAGAGCCGCCACACTGTGGGCAAGCTTGCTGCACGGCAAAAAAGCCTTGCTGCATACGCACTTGGCCCTGACCATGACACATCTGACACGTCACGACATCAGAGGCGTCTTTTGCGCCCTTACCATCACAAGTCTCGCACGGCGCAGGTGCGGTAAAGCTGATTTCTTTTTTGCAGCCGCGTACCGCTTCTTCTAAAGTCAGCTCAATCACATAACGCAAGTCCGAGCCGCGACGTGAACGCCCACCGCCGCCGCCACGTGATTGACCAAAGATATCGCCAAAGTTGCCAAAGATATCGCCAAAGATGTCTTGGAAGTTGCCGCCACCAGCACCGCCGAAGCCGCCACCGCCCATGCCATTTTCAAAGGCTGAATGCCCCATACGGTCGTAGGCCGAGCGCTTATCTTCATCGCTAAGCACTTCATAAGCCATCGAGGCTTCTTTAAACTTGTCTTCAGCATCAGGATCATCAGAATTGCGGTCTGGATGGTATTTCATGGCCAGCTTGCGGTAGGCTCGCTTAATTTCCTTGCTGTCAGCGGTCTTGCTGACACCTAATACTTCATAAAAATCGCGCTTACTCATGGGCTCTCCTATCGTCTTTACAGTGCCGCCGGCTGGTCGATTCATCAACCCTAATCAATTATCACCTTGTTTTTATACGCAGTTGTCCTTAAAGGTTTCACATGAAACATGGCAGACTGCGAATACGGAGGCGATAATATTATGAATCTTATAAGCGAATACGGCGGGATGCTGCTTAGCCAAATCAATTATTAAAAGTTTGCGCTATTTATGGAGATGCCAAGATGATTTATCAAGCGCTTGGATGCTGAAATTCTGACTTATGAAGTTTTAAGCCTGTTAAAAAAGGTTTTATTAAGAATTGAGCAAAGGTTTTTATACCTTTATCAAGGCTGGCCATGCTAATATTTAGCGCCATATTAATGGGGTTTTAAATCCCATTTTTGAGATTTACCGCCATTCCGTTTGTGCTAAGGTAGCAATTTTTATGAAAAAGCTGATTGTTTTATTGATTGTCATTGCAGTCGCGGTCTATGGCGGCTCGCCTTATTACAGCGCTTATCAGCTCAAAAACGCTTATGATGCCAAAGACGGTGCTGCTATCGCTGCCGCCATTGATTACGAACAGCTGCGTCCAAGTATCCAAACGCAATTGACCGATCAATTTGCCAATACCATGACCCATTATCCATTGGTTGCTGAGTTGGGTGGTGCGCCTTTGACTGAGGCGGCAAATGGCTTCATTACACAGGCAGTCGCTGGTGCAATCACCCCACAAAATATCGAAAAACTGATTAATACTCAAGGGCAAGCCAATAGCGCGACCAAGGAGCTGGCCGCTGCATGGGCAATCGCTAGCAACCAAGTCGATCTTAAAAATCTGATTCAAAACTTAATCATCCAGCGCGGCGATGTCAATGCGGTGGTTCAAAATCAGATGCAGCAAATCATGAAAAAACAAGCGGCGGAACTTGAGCAGCAGGCCGCCCAAGGGTCAGACAGTGATAAGCCAACATTGAGCTATTGCGGTATCAATTGCTTCACTATCAGCGGTCAAGTTAAAGGCTACCCGCTCACTGTAGAGATGCAGCGCAACGGTTTGATTGATTGGAAAATCGTTGATATCGTCTTGCCATAACATAATGTGAATGGCTATTGGGGAATTTTTCTATAGAGCGTTTTAACTTATTCTACTTCTGAAACCTCTAAATATAGTCAATTTAAAATAAAATCGACACGCTAATATTGCCAGTGCTACTGGGATAAATTTTACTTGCTTGCTGTGTCTACGCTGACAGAGGCTGCGCAAAATTCATCCCAGCAGCACTGTATTGGTTTTTTATAATGATTCAACTATAATCAGCGTTCTCAAAATTGTAAATTGCACGACGCGATCCATTATTTCCCAAGCTACTGTTGCCCAAGATTTCTCTTACTGACCTGCTCATCGAATTACAGGCGGTAGGAATACCGCCCAAAGTTATACGATAAACGTGATATCTTCTTAGGCATAATAGCAGGATGATTTATCGTACGGCGATGGTCGCGCCAGCAGCACGTTCAATTAATTGCGCTACTGGCGCATCGGGGCTCAAAGTACCAAAGGTCAATCCGTGTTCGCCTGCAATGCGCGAACGGCAGAATTCCGTCGCGATGTCTGTATGATCACCCAGCAGAAAAATCGACGCCTGCAGCATCAATGCCAAGCGCTCAATCACATAGCGACTTCGGAACTCAAGCGTCTCGATATCGTCGAAGCGTTGCGCCAAACATTTGAGTTCGGCATCATAATGGGCATTCTTACCAGCAGCATTCTGCAATTCGGCAAATAGAGCGTCCCACGTTTCCGGCTCTTTGCGCAAAGCGCGTAATACATCGAGGCACTGCACATTGCCACTGCCCTCCCAGATAGAATTCAATGGCGCTTGCCGATAAAGGCGCGGCAGGATGTTTTCTTCTACATAGCCGATACCGCCCAAACACTCCTGCGCTTCATTCACCAATACGGGGGTGCGCTTGCATATCCAGTACTTGCCAATGGCAGTCGCAATGCGTGCCAATGCAGTCTCATGTGGGTCTTTGCCACTCATTTCAACCGCACGAGCAACGCGCATGGTCAGAGCGATGGCGGCTTCTGACTCCAAAGCCAAATCAGCCAGCACGTTGCGCATCAAAGGCTGGTCGACCAGTAGTTTGCCAAAAGCCTCGCGCTGACTGGTATGATGAATCGCCTGCACAACGGCTTGGCGCATTTGTGCTGACGAGCCAATCATACAATCCAATCGGGTTAACGCCACCATCTCTAAAATGGTAACGATGCCGCGTCCTTCTATACCAACCAATTCACCAAACGCGCCTTGGAACTCGACCTCGGATGAGGCATTGGACCAATCGCCCAGCTTATCCTTTAATCGTTGTATTCGAACCGCGTTGCGCGTGCCATCGGGCAAAAAGCGCGGTACTAAGAAACAGCTAAGACCGCCTTCGGTCTGTGCCAGCACCAAATGCGCATCACACATTGGCGCTGAAAAAAACCATTTATGACCGATGATCTCATAGCTTCCATCTTCTCGGCGAAGCGCTCTGGTGGTATTGCGCCGTAGGTCTGAGCCGCCTTGTTTTTCGGTCATGCCCATACCGATAGTACAGCCTGTTTTTTGTTCCATTGGCAGGCTACGTGGATCATATTCTGCTGATAAGAGCTTGGGCAACCATTTTTCTGCCAGTGCCGGTGCATGGCGTAGCGCCGGAATCGCTGCATAAGTCATCGACATTGGGCAACCAAAACCCGCATCTGCCTGCGAGCCAAGATACATCACCGCCGCCCGTGCCACATGCGCCCCATCACGATTTTCATGGCGCCAAGCAAAGCTACTCATGCCATATTCTATCCCAGCTGCCATCAACTCATGATAGGCAGGATGAAATTCGACCTCGTCTATACGACGACCATAGCGGTCAAAAGCGCGAAGTTTAGGAGGATTTTCATTGGCGGCAAAACCACTATCAATCAAATCACCACCAGTACGAGCGCCAAAGGCACTCAGATGATCCTGCGCCCATAATCCGCCCTCGCGAGCAACTGCTTCCATCAAGGCTATGTCTGTCTGCCATGCATTATAATTTTCTAGCACAACCGGCTGATTGCACACCTCATGTGTATTGAATTGGTTCATCGTTGACAACATCCTTGTTTGATAGGCCGTCTTGCCTTGTCCTCTCTATAGTACGATGTTAATATTACATATGGAATCATATTTTGTCAAAAACTGTAATATATCTTGGCCAACGCCGCGCCTTCTTCTGCTGCGTCTACTGACTGTAGCGGACGAGGAAACCTTGACGGCTGCAGAGGCCGTTCGCGCGGGTGCACTATTTGATATGACCGAAAATAGCGTGCGCGTGACCATGGCACGGCTGACACAAGCGGGACTGGTCGAGGCAGTCGATGCTGCTATTTATCGATTGGGTGCTAAAGGGCAAAAACTGGGTGCTGATGTAGCGGCATGGTCGACGGCGGATCAGCGCGTGACAGAATGGGACAGCACATGGATCGCCGTTACCACGGGCGGCCTACCACGTAGCGACCGTAAAGTGCTCCGTGCCCGTGCACGCGCGCTCTCCTTGTTAGGCTTTCGAGAGCTAGATACCGGTCTTTATCTGCGCCCAAACAATCTATCGGGCGGCGTCGATACCGTACGCGCACGACTGTTAGATCTCGGCTTGGGAGAGGAAGCTGCCGTTTTTAAAGCCAGCGTCTTTGATAGCGTTCGACAGGAAAAAGCCTTATCACTTTGGTCTGATATGCAGCTGGAAGCAAGCTATAAAGAAATCTCACAACGATTGAATGACTGGTTGGCCACAAAAGATAAGTTACCACGTGAGGCTGCCTTGCGTGACGTCTATCTGCTCGGTGATGCCGGTATCCGCAGCGTAATTTTTGATCCGCTGCTGCCCGCACCGCTGGTCAATGAGACCGAACGGCAACAGTTCTTTGCTACCGTCAGACGCTTCAATAATGAAGGTCGCCGCCTGTGGTATGCGTTTTTTAAGGAAAGTAATTTATGAAAAGAGTCGTTTTAAAAGTGATATTTTAAAATCGAGACAAGCCAGCCGAGTGCACGCGATATATTAGTATGGATAGCGAAGTTGATGCTGTTGCAGTTTTATAATGGACAGGTTATAAGAAGTTGATTTATAAGTTAGTTGATCCATAAATTACTTAATGCCCAAAAACTCTAAAAATTCTGCACTCTCAAAGCTCGCTTGATAAAGAACGCCATCCTCACGGTAAATAGCAGGTGTAGCCATTACTGCCAGTCCCGCTGCTTTTTCTCGGTTGGGCGTCACATAATCAGCATTACAACTGGTGGCGGCTGGCGTCATTTTTCCACTTAACATGGCTTTATCAAAGGCTTTGCGACGGCTCTCTTTATCAGCTTGACACCAGATACCACGCATTTGCGCAGGCGACTGCTCATATATCGGATAAGCAATGGTTTTTACCGTGACACCTTTGGCATTGAGCACAGGGAGTTGTTGGTGAAACCTGCGGCAATAAGGGCAATTTACGTCGGTCGCCACATAAATAATGGCTTTCTCAGCACTGAGAGCAGGATAAATAATCAATTGCGACTCATCTAAAGTCGCAAACACAGATTGATTTTTACGCTTTTCAAACTCTAAATCAAGTCCGGTAAATTGTCCGTTTTCGATAACAGATATCTCGCCATCAGTGATGTACTGTGCATCATCCGATAGCAAAAAAGGCACCCCTTCTAATGTTGCTCCCCAGATAACGCCCGGCACTGCCGTATAAAAGAAAGGTGTTTTAGCGCTCATATTTTTCAGCGCACTCATATTGGCGAGTAGCGATGACTTGACGGTAGCACTGACCGGCTTGCCTATTTGGTCACGATTACTACGGACTGGCGTTTTTGTCACGACCCGCTTGCTGGGGTTTTTCTGTAGCTCGCCTTGGATGACATAATTGCCATCCTTAGTGATATGCAGTGGTAGCTGCCCTACTAGGTTGACTTGATACATATTAGGCAACTTAGAAGGCACAATCGAGGTTATCTGTGTCTTAATCCCTGCTTGCGTTAGTAACTGGCGTAAGCGCTTGTCCACCGACTGGCCTACCGTACCAGCGGCTGGCGTGGTTTGCACGCTTGAGCTGAGTTTGTTATTAATGGCATCAGTGGCACTCGGCTGGGCACAGGCTGTCGTCGCCAATAGTATCGCGCTCATCAAACCAGCAGACTTTAATACAAGTTGTTTCACGGAGACAGTCCTATTTGTTATAAAAGAAGTGTTTTAACAGACGTGTTCGGCAAGTTTCTCTAACAAGCATTCACTTCATTATGCAAAAACATAGATTAAAAAGATAACGGGACTTTAGCATATGCGCTAACTTTGACAGCGATTAAAAGGCCAAATTTGCAAAATTGCTACTGAGCTTTAAGAGACAGGCAATACAAATATAGATAGGTCAATATAAAAAGGATAAAGCGAGGCTGGGATAATTTTTTGCAGCCTCTGTCGGCGTAGGCACAGCAAGCAAGCAAGAAAAATTTGTACCAGCTCCGTGCGTTATATCGTGTATCTGCTTTATTCAGTATCGACTATAGCTGAAAGAAATGACAGGCAGCAAAAAGCAGCGCACTTTAATAGTGGCTGCTCATGTTAAATCTTATTTTCACAAATTATTTTAGGGTTCAATAAGGCGAAAATTTAGAATTTGGCGACTTCTTCTTCGGTTAAGAAGCGACTATCGCCTTTTTCCAAACCGTCTAAAGTGATATGACCAATACTGGCGCGATGCAGCTCAGTCACTCTATTACCAAAGTAACCCATCATGCGTTTTACTTGATGGTACTTGCCCTGCTCTAAAGTTAAACGCGCATGAGTCTCATCGATGAACTCAAGAACCGCAGGCTTGGTTTCTTCATGTTCGCCTTCTAATAAGATACCTTCAGCCACTTCTTTAACAGCATTGGCTTGAGCGTCGCTGTCCATCGCTTCAGCCAAGGTCAGCTCATAAATCTTGGCATGGGCATGTTTAGGGCTGGTGACACGGTGCAACCATTTGCCATCATCACTGATGAGCAACGCACCAGTCGTATCGACATCGAGGCGACCCGCAATACGTAAGCTGCCAAGCTCTGGTACCGAAATCAGCTCGGTGACGATAGGATGTTCTTTAACTTTTAAGGTACATTCAAAACCTTCAGGCTTATGCAGGAGTATATAGCGATTGCCCGCCGCGACCGATAGTGGCTCGCCTGCCCACATGACATCATCGTTGACGATATCGACATGGACGCCAGGATCTTTGATTATCTGATCATTGACCGTGATTTCACCCGCGTGCATAATCTTTTTGGATTCTTTGCGCGACAGTTCAGTGGCTTTACTAATAAATTTATCTAAACGCATACGATTGACTACCATCAGTGTTATGTTACCACTCCCAACTCTGCCGCTAACGGAATGAACTTAACGAAATCGCTAATTCTATCCGCCGCGCCAAGGCTACTAGATTAGCACTTAGGCGCGACTCGCTCGTTATCTTTAAGCGTGAGAAATGGTACTATAATGAAAAATTAAATGAACACTGCGCCAAATATGGACAACAGTGAAAGTTAGACAAGTTTACCATATCCTACCTAGACCTGATGAAATATGAGCTATCAAACGCTAAAACGTGCCGTCACTGCCCGCCTAGAAATCAAAAAATCTGATTTTATCGCTTATGCGTATCCGGTACACTCACGTGAGCAAGCAATGTTTCACGTGGAACAGCTGCGCGTACAATATGCGGATGCCCGTCACTACTGCTGGGCCTATATCATTGGTGACCCTGATAATACCACCAGCGCTGGCTTTGACGACGATGGCGAGCCGAGTGGTACCGCAGGACGTCCGATATTAAATGTCTTACAACACAAATCTATTGGCAACGTCATCATCATTGTGGTGCGTTATTTTGGCGGTATTAAACTGGGCGCTGGCGGTCTGACCCGTGCCTATGCAGGTTCTGCGCAAGCGGCGGTCGACCAGATGATTTTAAGCCCTTATGTAGCCATGAGCCGAGTGCAAATACTCGCAGAATTTGCGACCGAAGCGCAATGCCGCTATGTGGTTGAGAGTCTAAACGGTCGTATTGATGAGGTCGCTTACAGTAAGCAAGTCACTTTGACCGTGACGCTTGCTGAGGCAGATATTGAGACTTTAAAAGAACGCCTTGCGATGGATGGGCGGGTATTGGATGAAACATGAATTCAACCTCAAAACATCAAAAAGCCATCAAAAATTTGAGTAATCATGCGTTCACTGAAAGTCTTTGGTTTTCAATATATCTATCGGTATTATACGCTTACTCTCAACACTAACGGTAAGATCACGCCATGCAAACCTACAACCTCCCCGACCATTTCAACCCCACGCCTTTTAAGCCGCCATTTTGGCTTTCTAACCCGCATCTGCAAAGTATCTTGCCCAAGTTTTTTGCACCAGCAGCACCGACGTATCGTCGGATGGTGATGCAAGACTCTCTAGGTGAGACTGATATTGCTTATGACTTTTATGATGCGCACCCTATAAAAGCAATCGAAAATGATGAGCGTGAACAAACACCTTTAATCGTCTTGTTTCATGGTATGGAAGGCAGTAGCGACAGTCATTATGCGCGGGTTTTGGCGTATCAAATGCACGCGCAAGGCTGGCACTTTGTGGTGGCGCACTTTCGCAGTTGTGGCGGTATTCCTGCTAATGGTCGAGTCTTTTATAATGCCGGTGACACCGATGAAGTGCATCACGCGCTACAAAACCTCAGCGAGCGATATGCCAATATTTATGCGGCTGGGGTGTCACTGGGTGGCAATGCCTTGGCAAAATACATGGGCGAATATGGGGATAAAGCCATCTGCAAGGGTGCTGCGGTCATCTCTGCGCCTGTCGATATGTCATCGGCGGCGCTCAATATGCACAGCTTTCTGAGCCATCGTATTTATACGCCATATCTACTCAATCCTATCATCAAAAAAGCACTGGCAAACGACATCACCAAAGAAGAAATCGATGCCATCAAAGCGGTCAATCGTATCAGCGACTTTGATGACATCTTTACCGCACCGCGTCATGGCTACCGCTCCAACAATCACTATTACCAATCTTCCTCTGCGCTCCCGTATTTGATTAATGTGACCAAGCCTTTATTATTAATCAGTGCCAAAGATGACCCTTTTATTGGCTTTACCGCGACGCCAAATGATGTCTCTGACAGCGTCACTCTCATCGACACCGATCATGGCGGGCATATCGGTTATTTGCGATATCGTTCAGATAAAGATAAATCTACCCATCTTTATAAAAAATCAAGATTTGATATCAATTGGATACCTGAAACTGTCAGCGCTTACTTTCACTCTATTGGCGTGCCTTTTAATAATAAATGATACTCTAGTAAATGAGACTTTGGCACGCTAAATACTATTGTTCAACTTTTGAGACTGTTCTATGTATCCTTTTCTACGCTATAGCAAATCTATCGTGAGTGCGGTTATCGCGAACAAAAAAGGTCAGTCTTTAGATCTGGCGCAGACTAGTGAAGTGATGGTTCGTTGTAGCCTCACGGATCTCGATCCTATGCTAGAGATGAATAATGGTCGGGTGTTAACCGTCTATGATATAGGACGTACTGATTTTATTATCCGTACTGGTCTTGGGCGTTTATTGCTCAAACAGCGTTGGGGTATGGTAGTGGCTGGCAGCACGATTCAGTACCGTAAACGTATTCGTCTGTTGGACAAAATCACAATTAGGACGCATATCGTCGGTATAGACGAGCGCTGGATATATCTGGAGCATTCTATGTGGGTAAAGGGCAAGCCATGCTCGTCTATGCTGCTAAGAACTGGCGTCACGGAAGGTGGTAGAGTGGTAGATACTGCACGGGTGTTAGAAGGACTAGGTAAAGCAGACTTAAAATTGCCACCGACTGGTTATGTCGCTGAATGGATAGAGAGTGATAGTGATCGCCCGTGGCCGCCTGAGGGTTGATGGTTTTAAAAGGTCATAATTTGGTTGTCAAAACTAGGTTATGACCTTTGTCTCATTTAAGCGTACTTAACACGAAACTCTTCAACCTTTTGCAGTATCTCATCGACTGTCCCTTGTAGTTCTGGACCCATTCGTAAATACTCTTGTTGACGTTCGTCTGGTAGTAAAGAGATAGTAGCGTAATAAAAAGGTTTTAACTCTTCTTTAAAATCAGACTCTATAATTATGCTAAAACATATTTCATTTTGTCCTTTTGATAGCAACATAATAATGATATTTTCGAAAAACATATATACTAACTCTTCATTATCTATTTGTAAAAGCTCATCTAGAAAGTCAACCTTCTTCATTTTTTCGAAAAATGATTTGAAACTGTCGAAATCATTATTCCATAAAGAATATATGCAATAAGAATGCACCATTGCTATTCGACCTAATTCAATGTCTACATTTCTTATGACTTCTGATAGTATTTTGAAAAAAACTTCCTTGTATTCATAGAAGTTGTTGTTAAACACAATAGATAATAGGTATGAAGCTTCAAGTGGAGCAAAGTTAGTTTTTTGGAAAAGCTTCAGACCGTAAACCTCTGGAATAAATTTTTCCTGATCCACTAAAAACAATGTGTGCAAGTTAAATAGGTAGTCTTTTATGGTTAATTTCTTAAAGTTACTTTCTAGTAACTGATAAGCTTTTTCTATTTTATCTTTATTAATTAACTCTCTTAACGGTATTTCTATATTTTTATAATTACTATCTTGGTAATTAACTATTCCGAATTTATCTTTAGATCTTATACTATTTATAATTGACTTCTTAATTTCATTATCAATTTTTTCTGAAGCTAAAAGTGCGTTAAAATATACATCAGATACATTAGCTTGATCATTTTCAATGTGGAAAGCAGCTTCCACGAACCTTGTTGATAACTCTCTTTCATCGCACCAACTTTCTAGAAATCGAGTCAACCATAGAACACGACGTTTATCTGACTGACTGCCATAGCGCATCAAATACCAAATATTAAAAAATCGTTCTTTAATAATATAAAGGTGATTCTTGGTATTCGTTTCAATTTTATCCACTATCCATTGTTGCTGTAGCTTTACCAACTGTGCAGATACAGTCTTGCTTGGCAGGCGTGTTTGTTCCGCTATCTCTTTGGTACTCATCGCATCCCAGTTCATCGCTATCGTATGTACAATCGCCTTTTGCTGGCGTGATAAGTCATCCATTCGATGCTTATATAAAGGTGTGGTCTTATCGATCGTTTCTTCTAAATAAGCATAGCTACTCTCTTTTGCCCCTTCCATGATAATTTGAAATAGCAAAACGATGGTACGCGGTACACCATCCGTTAAGCGTCTGACTGCTTCTATACGTTCAGGGTGATCAGTAATAATTTCTTCAATCGTTTTGATTGCTTCTTCACCAGTTTGTTTCGCCAAAGAGCGTAACAATTCGTGCATTTCTGTTTCGTTGATCGGTTTTAAATTGACCAATTTAAAAAACTGATAAAATGGCGCTGCACCGTCAAAATGCGCTTCAAGCAATTGACTAGAACCACCAATCAACCGAATTTGTGGATGCAAACTCAGTACTTCACGAAGCTGTGCATGTTCAATATCGTCAAAATCTTTAAATAACTCTCCTAAATTATCAACGAATACTATTATTTTCTGCCCATTTTTATCTAAATGGCTTTGTATCAATTCCCAAGCAATTTCGGCACTGTCATCTAAATTTGAGACTTGCTCAAAAAGTTCTGTGTATATATCAGCTCTTTGCTCTGCAAGCTTTTCAGCAATACGTAACCAAAAAGTGAATAGTGACAAGATGCCATATTCTTCTTCATTGAGTAGAATAGGAATTAACCAACTACTTAACTCTTCATCTTCATCCACTTCATTTGCTAGGCGTGATAGCAGTGTAGTTTTTCCTGCCCCTCGCACACCTTGAACTAAATAATGTATCTCAGGAGATTGCATAGAGCCGGTCTGAATATCTTTCCAAATACGTTGATATTCCTTTTTACGTATACTGAATCGAGCTTTCAACACTTCACTATCAACATTCTGTGTGTTATATAGCAACACTGAATTACTCTTTGGCGTAATAGTATTAGCTTCCATAGCGATCCCACCAGCGTTTTAGTAGAGGAGATGTAAATTGATAGACTTCTGCTTCATCTTGATAGAGATAACCATCATTCAATAGACAATTCATAATATATCTGTGATTTAAAGTCTCTTTAAAGTCAGGATGCTGAGAAAGATTGAATAACTCACCCTTAGTGGTTGGTGTAGTAGTGCAGATTAAATCTAATATTTGATAAGCGTATTTTTGCTCTAATGCACTTAATCGATTTAGGCGGTCGCGCCAATGTGCAAAGTTA
This sequence comes from Psychrobacter sp. TB67, assembly GCF_000511065.1. Classification (NCBI taxonomy): domain Bacteria; kingdom Pseudomonadati; phylum Pseudomonadota; class Gammaproteobacteria; order Moraxellales; family Moraxellaceae; genus Psychrobacter; species Psychrobacter sp. TB67. Next base: position 33,200 of record NZ_AYYA01000071.1, on the reverse strand, counting down.
GTAGTATTAGACTGCGTGAATAATGCATTAATAGCTACCTCTACATCAATGCTACTTATAGCGCGTTCTTCTTCATCAGCTATATCACACAACTGACCACATACTAGCCCTAGATAATAAGGCATATTCCAGCCTACAGCTGTGATAATAGCGTCTTTAGTCTCCATATCTAAACTCAAATCAGCATTGTATCGATTCATATAAAAATCGATAAACTCTAAAGCTTCAGAATCAGTAAGCGGACGAATATAAGCGCTGGATAGCATATTAATACGGTCAGTCACGCCTAATTTCTCTGCTAAAGTATCAAGACCTATCGAGCCTGTTAAGATAAATTGTACTTTTTCATTAAATTCTGGATCTTGGCATAAAGCACGGATTCCTGACAAGAAGTGTTCAACTCCTTGCTTACCATCATTTTCAGAAACTCTTTCTAAAACGTCTGGGAACTCATCTATGGCAATTATGACTGTGTCGCTACCATTTTTTAGGCTTTCATATAATAGATCCCGAATCACCTCATGGGTAATTATTGTTTTTTTGACTTCTTTTCCATTCAAATCCAAGTCAATATTAGTAGGACTGAGCGCTAAACTAAAATTAATATTTTTTGCTTTCTCAATGAATGCGTTTTTAATTTTGTCAAAACGTTTAACATGATCTGAACGATAAATTTCACGTAATAGTTTTTCGTAGAAGGTTTGTTCACTATCACAAGCTTGGACAAACACATAAACAACAGCGTAGCCTGGTTTAGGATTATTCTTAATATGAGCAATTAACGAAGTTTTACCGACTCGCCTCGGAGCAAGTAATAACACGTGCGAACCTTGTTCTATCTGTCGCCACAGTCTTTTTTCATCCTTCGGTCTAGAGAAATATTTATCTCCAGTGACAACAATTCCAGTACTCATAAACTTTCTCATTTGACTACAAATTTATAGTTATAATACTTAGCTACAAAACCGTAGTCAAATATTTTAACTACAACTTCGTAGTCAAAACTCTCTCTTCTGCCCTATTCAGTAACTAAATAAACACTATCCAACACGCGCACCGCTTTCCTCTGCTACAGTAAGCCATGCAAATATCCTAATAAAAAGGAGCCATTTATGAGCTTACTTAATACGCTTAACCTCACCTACCCGATCATTCAAGCGCCAATGGCAGGCGCAACCACGCCTGAGCTGGCGGCGACGGTGAGTAACTTTGGTGGACTGGGGTCGTTAGGGAGTGGGACGACCGCACCAGATGTTTTGCATGATCACATTAATAGCCTTAAATCGCTGACCGACCGCCCCTTTATGGTCAATCTAATGGTGTTGTCTGAGCATGATTCTACTACGTTGGATAGCGCAATTCCTGCTTGGCTAAGTGATTATTATCAAGAAAACAATATAGACATGGCGCTACCTGACCGCCCCGCGCCAAACTTTGCAGAGCAGCTAAAAGTGCTCTATGACAATCCTGTCCCTGTCGCTAGTTTTACCTTTGGCATTATTAGCGCCGAGCAAGTGCAAGGCTTAAAAGATTTAGGCACACGTGTCATCGGTACTGCCAATCACCCATTGGAAGCGAAAGCATGGGCAGAGATTGGCGTCGATGCGGTATGTGTGCAAGGGGTGGAGGCTGGTGGGCATCGCGGTGGGTGGTTAGCGCAAAGTGAAAATGATCCATTGGGATTATTGACGCTGATTAGTCAAACGCGTGCCTGTACCGATATTCCGTTAATCGCGGCTGGCGGGATTATGACAGGGCAAGCGATTAAAGCGATTCAAAGCGCTGGTGCTGAGCTGGCGCAAATCGGCACGGCGTTTTTGACCACTGATACCTGCGGTATTAATAACATTTATAAGCAAGCGCTACTGGATGCTAGTCAAGATAAACGCAGTAGCGAAACGCGCTTAACTCGGCTGTTTTCAGGGAAGCAAGCACGCGGTTTATTAAACGATTATCTGCGCGATTTTGGTCAATTTGAAAGCGCGCATGAACTACCGCCCTACCCTCAATTAAACGCCATGACCAAAGTTTTACGTGCACATGCGAAACAAAACCTAGATGCAGAATATCAGTCTCTATGGGCAGGGCAAGGGGTGGCTTTGGTCAGGCAAGAACGGACGATTGAATTATTAGAGCGGCTGGTAAAAGAGTGTTAGTTTTCTTGATGTAGAGACAATATTCTAACCAAAAAAAAGAAACACCAGTCTACCTGATGTTTCTTTTTTGGTTTAGAACAAGTATTTTTGACCTAAACAACTACTTCTTTAGTCCTTTTCGAAACGCTTTATAATCATCCGCTGTTTGGTCAAGCGCTTCGACCATCGGTACATGACCGACTTCTGGCATCATAATAATCTGTGATTGTGGGATGATTTCTTTTATCACCTTGACCGTTTCAGGCTTGATCACTTGATCTTTATCACCCCAAACCACTAGCGTCGGAATATTATATTGTGCGATGATTTTGGCACGTTCCTCGACACTATCTGTGACGATTTGCTCAAGGATTTTGGCGTGTAGCTCTTTATTAGCGATACGTTCTTGGGCAAATACTGCTTTGACAGACTTAGGCAAGTAAGGCGGCTTATACATCACAAAATCAAACATTTTGTAGAAGTCTTCTTTGTTATTGACCAGTAGCGGATTGTTCTCTAAAGTCGCGCCTTCTAGCGATTTAGAAATACCTGCTGACCAAAACCCTGCTGTGTCCACTAACCATAGACTTTTGACGTCTTTAGGGTACTTTGCCGCATAAGCGACACTGATCGCCCCGCCCATCGAATTGCCACCGACATGAATGTTTGACGCGACACCTTTGGCTTGCAGCAACTCATGCAAACGCGTGGCCTGCGCCTCCGAGCGATAATCTGCGGTCATAGGCTTGCTAGACTCACCAAAGCCCAGCAGATCAGGAATGATCAGATGATAGCCCTCTAGCTGACTGGCGATGCGCGTAAAGTTATCTTTATTACCGCCAAAGCCATGAATCAATAGTAACGGCTCGCCCGTCACATTCGCGTTTTCGGCATAAACCATTTTGTCGCCAGAAGCTAAGGTCAACGATTTGACTTCTAAATCTGACTTATTGCGCTCATACTGGATAATTTTTTGCGTGGTATTGACCGCTAAAGAATTGGGGGCAGTCGTACAACCCACCACTGATAGACTGAATAGAGCGGCAAGGCCTAAGCGTTTTAATAGCATCGAAACATCCTTATTAAGAGGTAATATGAAAGTGTCTTGTAGACCATGATTCTAACGGCAAACTTATGCTTATATTTTTTAATTGATAACTTTGCAGTCAAAACATTATCCCTTTGCATTTGATAAACAAGACTACCGCTTCCCTGATTACCTTTCTAATCAAGATGCCACACGCATTGTCATTTATAATGAGCGTTTTTATTACATTAACGTTTATTTCATTAGGGTCTGTTGAACATTCAAATATCAGGACTGCTGATTGCTAAAATAGTCCCAAACCTTTTATCAAATCAGGCGTAAACCGACGATAATATCGAGACCTTAGCTAGGTTTACAACAACGTTTGGGGTGATTTTAGTATCAGCCTTTCAGGGCAGGGCTATTTTTTGCCAATACATGGCTAAATTATCTAACCTAGAATGACTAGGCGTCAAAAATTTCACTGCGTATTGTCTAAAAAATAGCCACTGCCAGTTCCACATTTGAATGTTCAACAGACCCTACTATTAGATTAGCTACTTAATTTTCTGTTAGGACTCTTTTTTACCATCAACCGAAGCCCATTTGGATGGCGCAAAAGGATGCACATTGAGCGACACTATTACTTCCACTGACAAATCGCGTGACCTTACCGAGGGGTCGATTGCCAAAACCATGCTGCTGTTTGCCTTGCCAACCCTTGGCTCCTCGGCACTACAGTCATTAAACGGCTCGATCAATGCTGTTTGGGTCGGCCGGTTTTTGGGGGAAGAGGCGCTTGCCGCAACGGCGAACGGCAATATCTTAATGTTTATCATGATTTCATTCGTGTTTGGTTTCGGTATGGCGGCCACTATTTTTATTGGTCAAGCCATGGGTCAAAACGATGACGTTAAGGTTAAACGCACCATGGGAACAGCGCTAGGGAGCATTATTCCCATCAGTATATTGTTATCAGCAATAGGCTGGATATTTGCCCCAACGCTACTCGATCTGCTCGGTACGCCGCCAACTGCTTTTGAGCTTGCTTTGACTTATCTGCGGATGATCTTTATTGCGATGCCCGTCACCCTAACCTTTACGCTGATGATGATGGCACTGCGCGGTACGGGGGATTCCACCACGCCGCTTTGGTTTATCGCGATGTCGGTCGTGATTGATCTGATTTTGACGCCGACGCTTATTTTGGGTTTAGGCCCTTTTCCTGAATGGGGTATCTTTGGCTCAGCCGTTGCAACGGCAGTTGCTAATACGTTAGCGCTTATCGGTATGGTCATCACTATGTACTGGCGTGGTTCGGTGCTGACACTCAGTATGCCAGAGCTGCGCTTTTTGCGTGCTGACTTCGGAATTTTGAAATCGATGTTTTCAAAGGGCTTGCCGATGGGATTACAGATGATCGTCATATCCACCGCAGCGCTAACCATGCTATCGCTCATCAACCGCGAAGGCGTACAGACGACCGCTGCTTATAGCGCCACCCAGCAACTTTGGACTTACGTGCAGATGCCCGCCATGGCGCTAAGTGCCGCCGCCAGTGCGATGGTCGCTCAGAATATCGGTGCCAATCAATGGAGCCGAGTGGCAGGGATTACCCGCTGGGGGCTTATCTTTAACGTGATATTGACAGGTACTATGATTGGGATACTGACTATTTTTGATAAAACTATTTTAAGCTTGTTTTTGGGTAGTGACAGTGCAGCGGTGCCGGTCGGTCGGCATATCCAAACCATGGCGACGTGGGGCTTTCTCTTTTTTGGGATAGCGCAAGTGTTCTTTGGCACGATGCGTGCCAACGGCTATGTGATCTGGCCACTGCTAGTCATGGTAATTTCGATGTATCCTGTGCGACTTGGTTTTGCTTTTGGCATGTATCCACTACTGGGTGCCGATGCGCTTTGGTTATCATTCCCTGCAGGTATGGTAGCCACCGCGGTCATGGGGGCAGGATTATATCTATACGGTGGCTGGCGCAAAGGCGAAAACTTGTCAAAAGAAGAAGCCGCGCAAGGGTGCGAGGGCTATCGTGCTCAGATAGGCACTTCGGCGTCGTGCCGTGATCTGGCACCGACCACTTCATGGAAGCGCTTACCTTCACTCAGTGTTGCAAGCTTGCGCCAAAAATTTCAGGGTAGCGATTAAACGAATCATAATAAACCGTAGTAGTGATGATCTGGCTTTAATATTACCCAAGTAAAAACCTGACTGCCGCTGCCGCATGAATAGCAGTGGTATCAAATACAGGGATGGGGCTGTCGGCTTGTTTAATCAGCAAGCCAATCTCGGTACAGCCCAAAATCACACCTTCGCATCCTTCATCCGCTAACTGCTCAATGACCTTTATATAATAGGCTCTTGAGCTGTCTTTGAATGCCCCTACGCAAAGCTCGTTCTTAATAATGCGATGCACTTCTCTACGCGCATCACTCTCTGGTATCGCTACTTGTAAGCCTGCGTCAAGCAAACGTTGCTTATAAAAATCCTCAGTCATCGTAAACTGAGTGCCCAGTAAGGCAATTTTCGTCAGACCTTGCGCCTTAATTGCTTGAATAGTGGCATCAGCGATATGAATCAAAGGTAAGTCGGTCACGTCTTGCACCGCATTAAACAGCTTGTGCATAGTATTAGAGGCGATCATTAATCCTTGGGCATCTGCGGCTTGTAAACGTTTGGCACTATTAGCCATGAGTACGCCCAACTCTTCCCACGCTCCTTGCTCTTGCAGCTCATTAATGGGGCCAAAGTCTACGCTATGTATGAGCAAATCTGCTGAATGTAATCCGCTCAGCTTATCCTTTATCCCTTCATTAATCAGACGATAATAGCTCTCGGTACTTTCCCAACTCATACCGCCGATGATGCCTAATGTTTTTTGTTGAGAGTGTCGTTGCTTTTTAGCGGTCATTTTACTGCCTTATTGGTTTGTGGTGATCGATTTTATCTTAGCAAAACTAGCGGGCTTTAGTATGCTAATTATCAAAAATATGCTTTCTCAAGAAAAAACTAGAGTCGTTAAGATATGGCAAACTTTAAGATGAGTAATAACGATTTTACCAATGCCTCATCCCACGATATGATAGTCGCCAATAATTAATAAAGTGGCACAAAACCCTTTACTCCATCAAAAAATCATGCTGATTCAGCTATTTAAGCATGATGCTAACTGTGTAGGACTACATAATATTATGGCAGAGACCTCTACCTTTAAGATACGTACCCGTCGTAAGTACTATCGACTAATTTTTACTGGACTCATGGCATTGATGATGTCGCTCATTATCTCGACGGCATTGATATTGGTCAAAGTAGGCTTTATAGATGGTTTCTTTACGGAGCTATTGCACTCGTGGGGGCTGGCCTTTATTTTTGCGTGGCCCAGCGCTTATATCTGCGCCTACCTAGTGCAAGAGCATGTGTTGAGTAGAATTGAGTTTTATTGAATTAAACGAGCAAGATGAATTTTAAAACTTAAGTCCACCCCTACCATATAAAAACAGCTAAGATAAGCCATACCATTTTTATATAGAGGGCGCTATGACCCAATCAAGGCGTACAATCGAGCAGTTGCTCAGCCAAGGTACACTGCCCATAGAAAAGGCAGATACCGCCGCACTATTTTTAGACGTTTATCCCAGCAAGCGCACATGGCTGCAGTTTTTTGATAAAGCGCTATTGATTATCGGCGCGGTAGCGTTGGTATTATCCCTTGTGCTCTTTATTGCCTATAACTGGCTATATATGGGCAAATTGGCCAAGTTCGCTTTGGTCGAAGGCGCTTTGGTCATCACTATCGCGCTGTATGTGGCGCTGTCCTTTCGGCGTCGTTTTGCCTTTGTTCGGCAGTTGTTATTGCTGATCGCTAGCATCATTACTGGTAGCTTATTAGCGCTGTTTGGGCAGGTGTATCAGACTGGCGCTGATACGTGGCAGCTGTTCTTTGGTTGGGCCGTATTGATTACGCCTTGGGTCATCATCGCCCGTTTCCCTGCGCTTTGGCTGCTGTGGCTTGGGCTTATTAATGCTGTAACTTTGTTTTATATCGACACCTCATTGTTTTTTGGCATAGGTTACTACTATCAAGATTTTTGGCAATTCACCGTAATCACAGTTATTAATGTTATCGCTTTTTATTTATGGCTGATCTGCTTTGAAGACAAACGTGGTTCAGGACTTTCTAATTTAAAGACATCTAATTTAAGCCTTTCTGACTTGAGCCTGTCTAGCGTTACTACTGATATCACTACCAATAGCAAATTAGACACCTTCAATCTTGCCAGCACTGCCGCCAAATCCAGCCTACATTGGAGTACCTATGTCGTCGGTCTACTCAGTACGTATACCATCACTTATCTGACGATAAGCACTTTTTTTGATAATAAAAATATTCTGCTGTTCTTAGTCGCGGTTTCCTTGTGGCTAGGTTGGTGTGTATTTATGCATTGGCGTTTCCGCAAGCGTACGACTGATTTGCTGATGTTGACTTACTTGTCAGGCTCAGTGATTGCGGTTGTTGTCTTTATTTTAGGCAAAGCACTGCTGAGTGATTTTGACGCTGGCGGTTTTTTATTATTAGGGCTGGTACTGATCGGTATGAGCTCCTACGCCGTCGTCTGGCTACGCAAAGTTGCTCGTCTTAAAAAAGAAAACAATGTGCCCCATACCATCGTTAAAGGGGAGCAATTATGACTAATGATATGAACGATGAGCAACGTCGTCGCCTTTTGCTATTACAACAGCACGGATTAATTAACAAGCAAAATGGGAACGATAGCTTGTTAAACCAGACTGAATCTGGAGAGCATACTCCTTGGTTTATCAACATCCTTTTTGGTTTTAGTGGGATATTTGCCAGTTTATTATTCATTGGGTTTTTGACGTTGATATTATTTGAGACTGAGATTTTTGACAGTATCATTGGAGTATTGCTTACTGGCAGCATATTGAGCGCTATTGGCTGGTCTTTATTTTATAATGCCCATTTACGTCATAGCCCATTCTGGAACAGCTTAGCCTTTGCGATTACTGTCGCTGGTCAAGCGTATATCGCCTTTGCCTTATTGACTAATGAGCTTGAACAGCCCGTAAATGTAGTCATCTTGCTACTTATACAGCTATTTATGACGATCGTCACGCCCAATTTTATTTACCGTCTATTAAGCGCTATGGTAGCGCTGGGCTGTGTCATCTATCTACTCAACTTCTATCACCTGCCCGAGTTAAGCTTAGGGCTACTGGCGCTTATGACTGCCGTTGCCAACTTACAGCGCTATTCAATATTACAGCACATTTCTGTTAAATGGCGGTCGGCGGCCTTTGATATTAGCAAAGCGCTCTCCTATGCCAGCGCTTTGATGTTGCTCTGCGTTTCGGTATATTTTATCGCCGCTGAATATGGGGGTAGCCCTGATAGCTTTGGCAGCCTTGATAGTTATGGCGACACCTTTAGCTATAATTACTACCTTGCACAAGGGTTACTGACGCTCACCAACCTTTATGCGGCTTTGCTTATCCTTAAGCGCTATCAAGTCAAACTGCTATCAGCAGCAGGGTTCATCATTATTTTCGCCATTGCTATATTGGGCGTTATGTCGATCTATGTCTCAGGATTGCTGACGACCAGCCTTATCATCGTCATCGCGGTTGCCAACAGTCAGCGCGTGCTATTAGGGCTAGGTATTACAGCATTAGTCGGCTATATATTTTGGTATTACTATCAGCTCGATACCTCTTTATTGATCAAATCCGCCTCCCTGCTAAGCATCGGTATCGGTTTACTATTGATGCGCTGGTTACTCATAAAACGTTATTTTGCGATTAGTAAAAGGAGTAGCGAAGCACTGACAGTGGCTAACGAGAAGGAGCGCTTGTCATGAATAAGATAAATGATTCATTACTAGGGCAAAAGCCAGTAGCCAAGCCACTACCGTGGTGGCGAAAGCGTACATTTACCATCGGTGTTGCGCTACTGGGTTTGATCATAATATTAGTCATAATGACCGTTAATGTCGCAAAGTTTGAGACCCATTTAGCTACTGGCGACACCGTGCTATTAGAGCTTGCGCCCGTTGATCCGCGCGGCTTTATGCAAGGCGATTATATGACCCTGCGCTATGCGTTAGAAGGTGATGTGTTTAACCAATTAAACAAAAAATTTCCAGAAAACGAATACTATATTGATGCTAGTGAAGGCTACGTCATCGTCACTTTAGATGAAAATAACGTCGGTAAATTCAGCCGTTTAGTCGATGCTAAGCCTAACCATCTAGCATCGACTGAAATAGCGCTTCACTACCGCGTGCGCAATAACATGATGAAGCTAGCGACCAATGCTTTTTTCTTCCAAGAAGGTCATGCTGAAGCGTTTGAGGTGGCAGAATATGGCTTGTTTCGCGTCAATGATAAGGGTGAGCCTTTGCTGACTGATATGGTGGACGGAGCGTTTAAAGTAATTAAGCCCGAAATTAATGACCTTGAGACCAATAATTTCGAGACTAATAGCTTGGATAATGAAGAAACCTTTGATAATGAAGAAGTCTTTGATGATGAAGAAGTCTTTGATGATGACAAAACCTTAGATAATTAAACCTAATAAATGCTCAAAGTTTAATCCCTACAAACAGTGACAACATCAGGTAACCAAAGTTGCCTTGTTAGTCCTCAGGACAATTTGCTAAGGTAATTGCTACTTATTTTTATTACTTATAACGATAATAAAGGAACATCTTATGCAAGCCTACCTTCTCCATAAAGCAGGCGGTATTGAAAACCTAATTTTGAGCAATGTTGATAAGCCGAAGCCAAAAGCCAATGAGGTATTGATTGAAGTCAAAGCTATTAGCATTAATCCCGTCGACGTAAAAATACGCGAGATGCCGAAACTGCTTGATCAAGTCTATGGTACCGATAGACCGCTGATTTTAGGTTGGGATATTGCTGGTATAGTTACTGAAATCGGTAATGAAGTTAATGATTTTGAAGTTGGCGATAAGGTCTTCGGACTCGTCAATTTCCCTGGTCACGGCAATGCTTATGCCGAATATGTTGCCGCGCCAGCTGAGCATTTAGTCAAGATACCTAATGGCACTTCCTTTGCAGAAGCGGCCGCTACCACACTTGCCGCTTTGACCGCGCTACAAGTATTAAGCCCAAGAATAAAAGCGGGTGATAAAGTCCTCATTCATGCTGGTTCTGGCGGGGTTGGCCACTTTGCGATACAGATTGCCAAGGATATTGGCGCTTACGTTATCTCAACCTCTTCTGCTGATAATAAAGACTTTGTATTATCGTTAGGTGCGGATGAGCATATCGATTACGAAACTCAGGATTTTGAAGAGCTGGTCTCGGATCTAGATTTTGTATTAGATGCTATTGGCGGTGACGTGCTTGAGAAGTCATTACAAGTCACCAAGGATGGTAAATCGATCATCTCCTTACCGACGCCGCAGTTCTCCGATAAAGCAAAAAGCTATGCCGAGCAGCATGATATCGATATTGCGTTCTTTAATGTGACCTCTAACGGTGATGATATGCAAACGCTAAAAAAGATGATGGAGAAAGGGACACTAAAACCACACGTCTTCAAAACCTTTGCCTTTACTGATTTAGCACAGGCACACCATCAAGTTGAGACCAATCGTACCGTAGGTAAGGTTATAGTTGAGGTTTAAATCTTCAAACTATTCCTAATCTAAAAACACTTATAAACAATAAACAAAAGGAATACCTTATGCGTAGTGCAACTTATAACGAATTTGGCAAACCAACGGAAGTCCTAAGCCTCGGCGACAGTCCCACTCCAGAACCCAAAGCCAATGAGGTACGGGTCAAAACTATCCTCGCCTCTATTCATAACCATGACTTGCTCACTATTCGCGGTCAATATGGCTTTAAACCAGAATTGCCAGCGATTGGTGGCTCTGAGGCAGTTGGCATTATCGATGCGGTTGGCAGTGAGGTTAAAAGCTTAAAAGTCGGTCAGCGTGTGGCAGCGGCGAGCGTACAAGCGACGTGGGCGGAATACTTCGTCGCCTCAGCCAACATGATATTTCCTGTGCCCGACAGTCTGAACGATGAGATGGCCGCGCAACTTATCGCGATGCCGCTCAGCGCTCTGATGATGATTGAATTCCTAGAGTTACAACCGGGTCAGTGGGTCATCCATAACGCTGCTAATGGCGCGGTCGGCAAGTCACTTGCGATGCTGGCAGCGGCGCGCGGTATCAAAACCATTAACGTCGTGCGCAATAGTGACGCAATAAAAGAATTGGAAGCGTTGGGGATTAAAAACAATATAAATACCTCAGATGAAGACTGGCAGGATCAAGTCCGTCATATCGTCGGTGATGAGGCCATCAGTGCGGCGGTTGATTCCGTCGGCGGTGAGAACAGTGGCGAGCTATTATCCTTGCTAGGTCACTATGGTACTTTGGCCTCTTTTGGTCTGATGTCAGGTAAGCCCATGGCCATCAATCCTACCGATATGATTTTTAAACAAGCCACAATGAAAGGCTTCTGGGGCAGCAAACTTAGCCAAGAGATGAGCGTGAAGCATAAGCAGCGCCTAGTGAATGAACTCATCGAACGGGCGGTCGATGGCAAATTAAAGCTACCTGTTGAGGCCACTTTTGATTTGGCTGATATCACCAAAGCAGTCGATGGCGAATTGCAATCAGGCAAAAAAGGTAAAGTACTGCTAAAGCCTTAAACTGTCGTTAACTTGTCATTTAGCCAGCCTTACTTTTATTGATAATGGCAGCGTTCTTTACAGTGAGAGCGCTGCCATTTTTTATGACAGTTTTTTATAGCTTACCGCTTATAACTTACCTAGTAGTATATTGATAAACAGCGGGCAACGTTCATTTACCAAAGTCAGGTTGCGGGTATCAAGCCCTACTTGTTAAGGTTGATGAGTGATTAATCACCATCATTTAAAGATTAATAATTAACGATAGCTATCTAACAATAAAAAAGGATATAAGTATGCGCAGCGTAACCTACAACGAATTTGGCAAACCGTCAGACGTACTAACGATCATTGACAGCCCAATGCCGGAGCCAAAAGAAAACGAAGTCCGTATCAAGACTATTTTATCCTCCATCCATAACCACGACCTCATCACTATCCAAGGCCAATATGGCACCAAGCCAAAACTGCCCGCACTTGCTGGTAGCGAAGCCGTGGGTACTGTTGATGCTATCGGCGATGGCGTCAAAGGTATGGAAGCGGGTCAACGTGTGGTGGTCACCGGTGTCGAAGGCACGTGGGCCGAGTACTTCACCGCGCCTGCCAGTAGCGTCATTCCTATACCGGACGCCATCGATGATGAAATGGCCGCGCAGCTTATTGCCATGCCGATGAGCGCCTTGATGCTCATTGAGTTTTTAGAACTAGAAAAAGGTCAATGGGTCATTCAAAATGCCGCCAATGGCGCAGTTGGTGAATCGCTTGCGATGTTGGCAGCTGAGCGCGGTATCAATACCATCAACGTCGTGCGTAGTAAAGAGTCAGCAAACGAGCTGACCGAAATTGGTATCACCGAAAACAACGTGGTGAGCGATGATGATGACTGGAAAGATCAAGTCCGTCAACTTATCGGCGATGCAAAAATAAGCGGTGCGGTCGACTCTGTCGGCGGTCAGTCTGGTGGTGACTTACTAAGCTTGCTCGGTCATGGCGGCATCATAGCAGCAGTGGGTGCGATGTCTGGTCAGCCACTCGCGCTCAATCCGACTCATCTCATCTTTAAGCAAGCGACACTCAAAGGATTTTGGGGCGGTGCATTGATGCAAAAGATGGATGCGGATAATAAAAGCCGTTTAATAAAAGAGCTTATCGAGCGCGCCGCTAGCGGTAAGTTAAAGCTACCAACAGGCGGCATCTATACGCTGGATAATATTAAAGAAGCAGTATCTGGTAAGGTGCAATCTGGCAAAAAGGGCAAAGTATTGTTAAAACCTTAATATAGTTCGTTATAAATCCACTCAAATAAAAGAGCAATACAAGAGGATCCAGACAATGTCTAATAACAAAACCTTTAAAGCCTTAGTCGTCGAAGAAACCAGCGATGGTAAATTTAAAAAAAGCATTCAAGAGCGCAATGTCAGTGACTTGCCAGAAAACGACTTACTCATCGAAGTACATTATTCATCGTTAAACTTTAAAGATGCGATGTCGGCATCGGGCAATAAAAGAATCACCAAAAATTATCCGCACACCCCTGGTATCGATGCGGCAGGCGTCGTGGTCAGTGATAAGTCTGGCACGTTTTCTGAGGGTCAAGAGGTCGTGGTCTTCGGCTATGATCTCGGTATGGATACCGATGGCGGTCTTGGTCAAATGATTTCTATCCCTGCCGATTGGGCGGTAGCCCGTCCAGAAGCGTTGAGCCTAAAAGAGGCGATGATCTATGGTACGGGCGGTCTAACCGCAGCTTTAAGTGTGCAAAAGTTAGAAAAAATGGGCGCAAAACCAAGCGATGGCCCAGTCGCTGTCACAGGCGCAACGGGCGGCGTGGGCAGCATCAGTATTGCGATATTGAAGCAGTTGGGCTACGAGGTCATTGCCTTCTCAGGTAAGCCAGAACAGAGTGATCATCTAAAAGAGCTGGGCGCAAGCGAAGTCCGTCATCGCGATACGATCAATGAAATCGGTAGCAAACCTATCGGCCGTGAGCTGTGGGCCAATGCCATTGATACGCTCGGTGGCGATTATCTAGCTAATTTGCTCAAGCAAACCAAAGCGGGCGGCGCAGTGACCAGTTGCGGCCTAGCGGGCGGTGCGGAGTTTTCAATGACGGTCATGCCATTTATCACCAGAGCAGTGTCATTATTGGGTATCGATTCGGTTTATATCCCGCTAGCTGATAAAGAAGCTATTTGGCAACGTGTCGCCACCGATATGAAGCTGCCTAATCTAGAGAACTATGCTGAAGAAATTACCCTTGAGCAAACGCCTGAATATTTAGATCGCTTTATGTCGAGTAAGGTGGTTGGGCGTTATGTGGTAAATGTGCGGGGTTAGGGTTTGGCTTAGAACTTAGTTTTTATATAATGGCAGTGCTCTTTTTTGGAGCGCTGCTTTTTTTGGAATTCTCAACTGTTTTCCAAAAATTACACAACTAATTACACATAGTGTGTATTATATAATAACTTTAAATAGACTTATCAGCTTACTGAGAGTTCAACATGTGTGACTATAAAAAGTTATCGAATCAACCTTTGGTCTTTGTATTAGCAGAATTTAGATTTTCTCCTATACTAGGTATAAAGGAATACATACCTAAGATTCAAGATGCTTTGAGAAATAAGCTACCAATTCTAAGAAACACTGAGACCCAAGAAATTACGGTGTCGCCTAACGGTATAAGCTTAGAGGCTCAAGCCAACTGGGAGTTTATCTCTAAAAATAGTCATACCGCAGCTTCGGTTAACCAGAATCGTTTATTGTTTATGACTAGTGAATATGAACGCTTTAATGGATTTGAAGAGAACTGTGATTTCTTATTACAAACTATCATAGATGTTATTAACCCAAGCCTCTGTTTAGGTCTTGGCTTACGTTATAGCGATACCATTTTTAACATTGAAGGCAAAGGTTCAATAGAAGATTTTGTTCAGCCTAGACTATACAACAACGATGATTTAAAACTGTCAGGGAGCTTACTAAGACAGACTAATGAAACTTTATGGAGAACGACAGAAGGGGCTATTTTTATTCGTTCGATATACGGTGAGGATAAAGTTTTAGTTTGGCCTGATGCAGAGAATTTACCCATTGCAATAGAAAAATCTTCTGATAAGCCTGTCAAAAGACTACTATTGGATATCGACCATGTATGGAATGCTCAGGAAGAAGAGTCCGGTCCACTAGATTTTAATAAAGGATTAATACTTAGTAAACTATCAAACATGCATAAAATCAGTCGAAAAGCATTTTGGAATGTAACAACAGAACAAGCCAAGGAGGCATGGAAATGAGACAAAACAGTTATGGAGCAAATAGCTGGATAAATAAGAATATTACTACCGCTTTTATAGGCGCTTCTATTCTTGCCACTACTCCAGCCTATGCTTTTAAGAAATCAACCAGTTACGATAACAGTCGTTATATAATTGACAAAATGAGCCAAGCAAGCGGATCAAGTATTAATGTTAAGTACAATACTCGCCAGTCTCAGCTTTCGACAATAAAAGAGTATTTTGATTTGAGTGATGAAGAGCTTGCTAACCTTGTTGGTGTCTCAAGAAAAACACTGTACAACTGGGAGAAGCAAGGGATTAGTAAAGAAAAAGATAGACAAAGAGTGTTTGAGTTAAGCGTTATCGCAGAAGACTGGAGTTATAACAAGCTTCCTACTGATAAAGAAAAGCTGTTTACCCCTATCCTAGGTTCTACTAGCGTGATGCAAATGTTGACAGACGAAAAGCTTGATAGAGAAAAAATAATTTTTGCAGGTCGACGTCTTACTCATCAATCACTGACGCCTGAAGTAGGTTTGATTTAGAGGTTTAAATGCAGCGTATACTCGAAGCATTAGGATGGCGACAAGGCAGCTTTGTCAAACCTGAATCAGTTGCAAAGCTAATAGGTGATATAGATAGTACGTTCACTATATCTGCTAACAACTTGTTGGTTGTTGCCTCACAATCATGCGACGTTGCCTCCTCGCAAGAAGAATACATCGAGCTCTCTATTGTCCGGCTTTTATCAGTTGAAGCGTTTAATAAACAGTATAGCCATAATCGTCATCCTAGAATATTGCATATAGAAGCCATCTCAAACAGCTCTGATGAGAAGGTTATTTTAGAGCTAAAAGCTCACGAAAAAATTCAAATAAAAAAGTCACTTCTTGAAGAATTTAAACCTGATTCTTCAATTAACTTTTTAGAAGGGAATCTAAATCAGTATATTGATTGGCTAGCTGGTCGTTATAAAAGACCAGCATTACCTACTAAATTCGATCAGCTAATCGCGTCTTCTGATAAGAAAGGTAAAAGAAAAAAGATTGCTAAGCGAGCTAATGAACATCTAACTGGTATATATGTTGAGATTTATCCAAATCGAGATATTAAGGATGAAGAAACTTATTCAGTTAATTTGTTAGGTATAGCTTCTAATGATCAGTCTATTGCTTCTGCTACTGATGCACTTAATGAATATGCCGATATATTAAAAGATGCAGGAATGGACGTCTCTGTTCCTAAAGTAGGCACTGAATTTAAAATTTCTGTAGGTACTTTACGCCAATATCAACGTATCAATTTTGACTATCTTTCGTACGAAGAAAATAACCCTATACCACCTGATACAGGAATTTAGACAAAAAAACACCCAACCAAGTTGAGTGTTTTAACTAAAGAGAAGTGCCGCTAAATCAAATTATTTTTTCTTCTTTTTCTCAGCACGTTTTTTCTCAATCAGGGTTTGAGCGGTAGTATTTTCTTCCCACCAATCGCCCATATCTTGCCAGTAGAGATGAGCCTGCTCTTTACCACCAATTTCGATACCATAACTATTGATACCCATACCGCGTGGTCTAGGATGACGCTTTTTAAGAATTTCATGCGCCACTTCAGGCAAGTTATCTTTTGCGATATCCCACTCTTTTTCAGCCTTATCTAATTTATCTTGATAACAGTAAGCCAGCACCTTACCGAAAGCGATATTTGCAAGCATATCCTCTGGATAGTTGTCGCAAATTCGAATTATTTTCTGATACTCTTCGGTAAACATGTACCATTCTATCAGCGCTTCACGCATACCTAGGTTGTCATTAGGGCAAACTTGTAGCAGCCTTTCTCCCTGCTCGCAGGCTTCATCAAAGCTCATATTGTCAGCATAGACATTTGCCAGCTGAAACAGCGCTCGCAAAAAGGGACGGTTCTCCATAATGCCCCATGGCAGCTTACTTTTTTGCCAATTAAAGTTTTTGGGGAAATACTCTAAGTATAGGCGCATACATTCGCGGCTACTCAATAGTGCTAAAAAGCTGTCATCATGCTGCTCACACAAAAATGCTAAGTTAAAGTAAGCATCAGGGTCATTCATATTCTCTAATACTAAAAACTGAGCAATATCACGAGCCACTTCATAACCTTCTTTCTCCAGCGTCATCTGTATCACTTGGAATGAGGTTGGCGGCTGCTCATCAAAGTCTTGCACAATTTCATGCTGAAATTTGGTCATGACTTCATTCATAATATCGTTGATATCACGACCTCTTTTTACCTCGGCATCTACAAAGGCTTTTATTTTAAGATTAAGCGCTCTACCAGCGCCAAGCGCATTTGATCTATTGTCAGCCGACTTATCGCTAACGTCATCTTCAAACATCCACTCGTTTTGTCCCACATGAACCAGTTTCATAGTCCATCACTCCTTTGCGTTGATATTACAATCATAGCATATGAATAATTATTCCCACTCAATCGTCGCCGGCGGCTTACTCGACACATCATACGTCACGCGAGATACTTCCGCGATTTCATTCATGATGCGATTCGATACTGTCTCGATCAAATCATACGGTAGATGGGCAAAGCGCGCGGTCATAAAGTCTACAGTTTCAACGGCACGTAGCGCGATGACCCACGCATAGCGGCGACCATCGCCAACCACGCCGACCGATTTGATTGGTTGGAATACCGCAAATGCTTGCGCGGTCTTGTCATACCAGCCTGAGCGCTCCAGCTCTTGCATAAAGATCGCATCGGCAAGGCGTAAGATATCGGCATATTCTTTTTTGACTTCGCCAAGGATACGCACGCCCAAACCTGGACCTGGGAACGGATGACGATAGATCATTTTTGCTGGCAGGCCCAAGGTGATACCAAGTTTACGCACTTCATCTTTAAACAAATCGCGTAATGGCTCGACCAACTCAAACGCCAAATCATCTGGCAAACCGCCGACGTTGTGATGGCTCTTAATCACGTGGGCCTTGCCTTGATGCGACTTGGCTGATTCGATAACATCAGGATAAATCGTACCCTGCGCCAAGAACTCAATGACTTTACCGTCGCTCTGCTCGCTCACTTGACGCGCACTATCAGCGAATACGTCGATGAAGGTTTTACCAATGATTTTGCGTTTTTTCTCTGGATCAGACTCGCCTGCTAGCGCATCTAAGAACAAATCTTCAGCATCAACACGGATGACTTTAACGCCCATGTTTTCTGCAAAAACTTGCATGACCTGATCGCCTTCATGCAAACGCAAGAGACCATTATCAACGAACACACAAGTCAGCTGATCACCGATTGCTTTGTGCAATAGTGCTGCAACGACTGAGCTGTCCACGCCGCCCGATAGTCCGAGCAATACTTGCTTGTCACCGATTTGCTCTTTTAACTGGGCGATACGCATATCAGCGATATTGTCTGGTGTCCAGTCGCCTGCACAGCCGCAAATCTGATGCACGAAACGACCAAGCAATTCTTGTCCTTGTAGCGTATGCGTGACTTCTGGGTGGAACTGTAAGCCGTAGTACTGCTTGTCGTCATTGGCCATAATCGCAATCGGACAGCTTGGCGTACTAGCAACGATGTCAAAACCTTCCGGTACTTCAATAACCTTGTCACCATGGCTCATCCAAACGTTTAATTTAGATGCATTTCCTTCAGTCTTGCTGTCTTCAATACCGTCGGTCAACTGCGAATGACCAGTAACTTCAATGGTCGCAGCACCAAACTCATGAATATCACTGGCATGAACTTGCCCACCAAAACGATCTGCCATCGCTTGCATACCGTAGCAGATACCCAGTACTGGCACGCCTAGCTCAAACACCGCATCATTGATACGTGGGCTGTTTTCTGCATGGACGCTCTCGGGGCCACCTGACAAGATGACGCCTTTTGCGCCAAAATCGATGATGCGCTGAGTGTCGATATCATAAGGGAACATCTCACAAAACACCCCAGAATCGCGCACACGGCGGGCGATCAGCTGGCTATATTGCGAGCCAAAATCGAGGATTAAGATGCGGTCTTGCTTGATAGTCGGTATTGTAGAAGTGGCAGCGGCAGTGGTCATAAATCGATGTCCATCAATAAATAAATTGGTGGCCTATTTTAACAAGTTTACGCCCTCTATTGGCTATTAGATGGTTAATTATTGACGATTTTTGCTAGTTATCAATAGCGATGACCCGTTATTAGCGAATATTGACGATTATTTGAATGTCAGAAGGCAAGCGTGGGGAAAAAAGAGACAGCAAGCTCAATAAATAATTCTTAATAAATAGCTAGGTGGAGATGACATTTATATTCGAGTAAGTCCTAATAATAGGACTGTTTAACAAAAATGATAATTTTTTATTATACAAATGACGAGTACGTATAAACGTTTTGTTTATATTGTGATATGCTCAAATGATAAGCAGTTTAACGTTAGCACGGTAGATATATAGTCATTCGCAAATGATATCAATATATATTAATACAAAGCAATCGAGTACAAGCTATACATTAGTATGGTCAGCGAGGTTGACGTTGTAATGATTTGATAGTAGGTAGGTTATAGCATCGCTAGCTGTCGCTCACTATCTGCCGTTAAGCGATCGTTATATTGGCTCTAATGATTAACACCAGATCTCAATCCAAACCTAAATAAAAGTGATAGTCGGTTCAGGATAATTTGGATACAGGGAAGACGAGTGAAGTGTCTACAGGATAGTAGACTGAGCGCGCCTGACCTCGCATCCGATTTATATAAAATGTGACTATATAATAAATCGAAAGGCTAAACTTCTATGAGCAAAATCAAATCCCTTATCCGTAAAAGCCCTAAATCTGACCAGTCTGAACCTATCGCCGTAAATTCTGATAATAAAAATATCGATAACATCAGTGTAGATAGCGTCTCAAAAGATAATACCTCCTTAAATACACCCATCGAGCAAACGCGCTGGAATGGCTGGGGCAATGTCAGTATCAATAAAAAAGTCTCACCACACGGTGCGAAATTAATCAAATCACACATCGGTAAAACCAATAAGCTAAAGTCTGTCAGCTTGCAGCAAGTGCTCAAAACCGTACCCAAATCACGACTCCCTGCTGAGCTTACCGATCTCAATATGGTATCGACCGATCAAGAGGTCAGACTCAGACATGCGCGTGGGCAAAGCTTTCCCGATTGGATCGCTATGCATGGTGGTGACTTTGAAGTCTTCCCTGACGGCGTGGCTTTCCCTGAATCGACTGATGATGTTGAGCAATTACTTAAATTAGCCCAAGAGCATGATCTTATCGTCATTCCTTTTGGTGGTGGTACTTCCGTCGTTGGTCATATCAATCCACAAAAGGGCTCACGTCCCGTACTGACCATCGCCATGAGCAAGATGGATCAGCTGATTGACTTAGATAATGAGAGTCAAATCGCAACCTTTGGTGCGGGTACGCAAGGGCCTGCGGTTGAGGCGCAATTGGATGAGCACGGTTACCGTCTAGGACACTATCCGCAGTCATGGGAGCTATCAACCCTTGGCGGCTGGATTGCCGCGCGCTCTAGTGGTCAGCAGTCGTTGGGCTACGGGCGTATCGAGCAAATGTTTGCGGGTGGTACCTTAGTCACGCCACAAGGCGTACTAAATATCGCTGATATTCCCGCTTCATCCGCAGGGCCTGATTTGCGTGAGATGATGATGGGCACCGAAGGTCGCGCCGGCATCTTTACGACAGTCAAAATGCGCGTACAGTCACAACCGGAACAAGAGCTATTTAAAGTTGCCTTTTTACCCAATTGGGCAGCAGGTAAAGCCGTACTAAAACAAGCGGTGCAGAGCAATGTTCGTCTGTCTATGCTACGTCTCAGTAATGCAGTCGAGACCGATGCACACTTACATCTAGGCACTACGCCTAGTCAATTCTTGGCTATTAGCACTTATCTAAAAGCGCGCGGGCTTAGCTCAGATAAAGTCATGCTGACTTATGGCGTCTCAGGCGATAAAGCGCAGAATAAACTCGCGCTGACCCAGTTCAATAAATTATTAAAGCAGCACGGCAGTGTCACGGGTAAGCTGACCGATATCATGGGCAATATCTGGGCACACGGGCGTTTTAAGTTTCCTTATCTTCGTGGCACTCTGTGGGAAAAAGGCATCATGGTCGATACCTTTGAGACCGC
Organism: Psychrobacter sp. TB67; assembly: GCF_000511065.1. Taxonomy (NCBI): domain Bacteria; kingdom Pseudomonadati; phylum Pseudomonadota; class Gammaproteobacteria; order Moraxellales; family Moraxellaceae; genus Psychrobacter; species Psychrobacter sp. TB67. The sequence goes on along the minus strand of NZ_AYYA01000071.1, from coordinate 11,893 downwards.
GACCAACTGGATTAATATCGATGAGCAAATGGCGCAGATGCAGGATGCGGTGAAAACTTCGCTAGCAGATGAAGGCGAAGACGTCATGGCGTTTACTCATATCTCGCACGTTTATAAACAAGGTGCCAGTCTTTATACGACTTACTTTTTTAGAGCGGCAAAAGATCATGCTGCTACCTTAAAACGCTGGCAAAAAATTAAAAAGGCGGCCAGTTTAAGTTTGGCCAATGGTACAGCGACAATATCGCATCAGCATGGTGTTGGCCGTGATCACGCGCCTTATCTCGTTGCCGAAAAAGGCGAGCTTGGTCTGCAAGTCACCAGCGATATGATCAAAAGCTTAGATCCTGAGCAGCGTATGAATCCGGGTGTGTTGCTCGAAGAGTGATTGCTTAAAAAGAGGAATGATAAGTACTATAGCGATATTTTTAAACAGCCTCTTCTGGCGCAGCACGCAAGAAAAAATATTGCTGTCGCACACCGTAATCATGACGCTTTTTTGTTTAAAATTGCCTATGTCATATCAATGGATAACTAAGATGAATCACCTATGAACCAAACCACACAACGTGAGCAAGCCCTAGCGCCCTTATCTCAAACGCAGCCTTGGGATATGCTCATTATTGGCGGCGGTATTACTGGTGCTGGGATTGCCCGCGAAGCAGCGCGGCGCGGCTTAGCGGTGTTGTTAATTGAGCAAAAAGACTTTGCTTGGGGCACGTCCAGCCGCTCTAGTAAAATGGTACATGGTGGGCTGCGCTATATTGCCTCAGGCGATTATAAAACGACTTTGCTTAGCGTGCGTGAACGTGAGCGCATGCTGAGTGAGGCTGGCGGTTTGGTCAACGAGATGCATTTCGTCATGCCGCATTATAAAGGCAAGTTCCCACCGCCATGGATATTTAATACTTTGCTTCGTGTCTACGATAGGCTCGCAGGCAAGCGCTATTTTACCTACTTTAAAAAGGACGCTTTTTTGCGTCTTAATCCTCATATCAAGCAAGATAAGTTTTTGGGGGCTAGCCAGTTTAGCGATGCGGTCACCGATGATTCGCGCTTAGTTATGCGCGTTTTAGACGAAGCAATCAATGACGGCGCACAGGCGATTAACTATCTAAAAGCGGAGTCGCTTATCACCAATGAGCAAGGCTTAGTCGTTGGTGCAAATCTTAGAGATACCTCTTTTGAAAATAGCAATCAGACTTATAAAGTTCATGCCAAAGTCGTGGTTAGTGCCACAGGTGCTTGGGCGGACACCTTACGGATGCAAGCCAGTAAGCAAACGGAGCAAACCTTTAATAAGCAGATCCGTCCCTCACGCGGCAGTCATTTGGTAGTCAGTCAAGAGCGCTTGCCTATTCATCAGGCCTATACTTTTTTACACCCTGTCGATAAAAGAGCGGTGTTCGTCTTTCCGTGGGAAAACCGCACCGTCCTTGGCACCACCGATTTGGATCATCCACCATTAGGCGATGAAGAGGTCGGTATTACTAGCGAAGAGGTCGATTACCTACTAGCGGCGACCAATGCGCTGTTTGATGATGCCGATCTCAATCGAGAGGATGTCATCAGCACGTGGGCGGGCGTGCGTCCACTGATTTCAGAAGGTGGCGACGGTAAGCGCGTCAGTCCGAGCAAAGAAAAGCGCGATCATAGCGTGTGGTTGGATAATAACCTAGTGACCGTCAGCGGTGGTAAGCTCACGACCTTTCGCCTCATTGCGCTTGATGTCCTTAAAAAGTGTCAAGAAGTGCTCGCCCTTGATGAATCAGTTGTTCAAAACAACAACCTAGACAGCGACCAAGTCTTTAGCAATCAAATCCCAACCAACCCCAAATTCGCCACTTTACCAAAATCTCTACAACAGCGCTTACAAGGGTTTTACGGTCTACAGCTCGATAGGTTGCTTGAACTTGCGCATGAAGACGATCTGGCTTATGTCACCGACAGCAATACCATTTGGGCGGAGATTCGTTTTGCTGCACGCTATGAGCAAGTCATTCATTTGGATGACCTACTACTGCGTCGTACGCGCTTAGGGTTGATACTGCCGCATGGTGCGATGACGCCATTAATCAGTGCCAGACTGAAGCAAATTTGTCAGCAAGAGCTTGGCTGGGATGAGCAAAAGTGGCAGCAAGAAGTCGCTCGCTATCAAGACTTATGGCAGCATTATTATCATCTGCCTGCGGCTTAATGTTTTTTATCACCACATAGTTAAGGACGACTATGACCACCCTTGATGACCCTATTTATTTCTTAGCCATTGATAATGGTACCCAAAGCGTCAGAGCGCTTATCTTTGATCAATTTGGCACTGAGATTGCTAAAGCGCGCGTGCCTATCGAGCCGTATTTCTCCGAGCAGCCCAATTATGCCGAGCAGCACGCCGACTACTATTGGCAAAAGCTGTCTGAGGCCTGCCAGCAACTCTGGCAAACGTCTGACATTACTCCTGAGCAAATCGCCGGTGTCAGTCTCGCCACTCAGCGTTATACGATGATTTGTTTGGATAAAGACAAACAGCCGCTACGCCCTGCTATTGTATGGATGGATTTGCGCCGCGCTGAAACCAATGATATTGGTTTCTTAAACCCGCTAACCAAAATCATCGGCATGGGCGAGCTGGTGCAAGAAGCGCAGCAAAAAGCGCGCTGTAATTGGCTCGCGCAAAACGAGCCTGAAATCTGGAAAAAGACTGCGCACTATGTCAATCTCTCCGCCTACCTCACCTATCAACTCACAGGCGAACTCGCTGATTCGACAGGCCATTCGGTTGGCTACCTGCCTTATGACTACAAAGCGCAAAAGTGGTTAAAAGCCAAAGATTTAAAGTGGCGCTTATTCAGCTGTCGACCAGAGCAAATGCCCAAAATCGTCTTACCGGGTCAATCGTTAGGTCACATCAGCGCGCAAGCTAGCGAGGTCACAGGTATTTTAAAAGGCACACCAATGATCGCTGCCGCCAGTGACAAAGCCTGCGAAGCCCTAGGCGCAGCGGGACTGTCCGCCGATACCGCATGCCTTAGCTTTGGCACCACCGCCACCATCAACACCATCTCCCCCGATTATGTCGAGATTCTCAAACACATGCCCGCCTACACCGCCGCCGCCCCGCATTACTACAATCACGAGTACATGATTTATCGCGGCTTTTGGATGGTCAGCTGGTTTAAAGAACAATTCGCCCACTATGAGCAAGCGCTTGCCAAAACCCAAGGCATAGACACCGAAAAGCTCCTCGATGCCGCCGTCAAAGACATTCCAGCCGGCTGTATGGGACTCATGATGCAGCCGTATTGGTCACCCGGTGTCCGTCATCCGGGGCTTGAAGGCAAAGGCGCACTTATCGGTTTTGGTGATGTGCATACACGCGCGCATATTTATCGCGCCATCTTAGAAGGGCTGGCTTACGAGCTTAAACTTGGCTTTGATACCATCGAAAAACGTACCGGCAAACCCATCAAACACCTGCGCGTCTCAGGCGGCGGCTCCCAAAGTGACGCCGCCATGCAGCTCACCGCCGACATCTTTGCCATGCCCGCCTACCGCCCGCACACTTTTGAAGCTACTGGCCTCGGCGCTGCCATCAACTGCGCGGTGGGTCTCGGCGTCTATCCTGACCACGCCGCAGCCAGCAAAGCTATGACCCATTTAGGCGACGAATTCTTACCTATTGAAGCCAACGTGCAACTCTACAAGCGTCTGTATAACGAGGTCTATCTGAAGATGTACGAGCGCCTAAAACCCTTATACCAAAGCATTCAAGACATCACAGGATACCCCGCCAAGTAGTCTGCGCAAGTTTTAAGTAGAGTTGTAGGCGTATTGGGAGTGGTCAAAAGGTGGGATGATTGTGCCGAAGAGGTTATGGGAGCTAATCGCGCCCCGAAGCGGCTATCATTAGCCTATTAAAGTTTACTCTGAAAAGTAATTTTAATATATGATGGATCAAAATCTGTAGACTCTACAAAGAAGTTTTCAGTACTCTTAAATTGTGATTCAATAAATTGAAAGCTATTTTAGTTATGTAACTGCACAATAAATAATGCAAAGTAATGAGCATATAAAAAATCACGTTAGTTGTTAATATATGATATGAAGATTTTTAGAAATTTTTAGGAGCTATAAATGAACTTAGTAGGCGCTCGTTGGTGGAAATTTGATATCCATACTCATACACCAGCCTCATTTGATTATGGAAAAGGCGATCTAACTCTACAAAATATAACACCAAGAGAATGGCTTGAAAAGTTCATAGAAAAAGGTATTGAGTGTGTAGCAATAACTGACCACAATAGTGGTGAGTGGATAAATAGATTGAAGATTTCAGCAAAAGAGTTGAGAGAAGAAGGACATGAAATTCACGTGTTCCCTGGTGTTGAGGTTACTGCAAACTCAAACATTCATGTTCTTGGAATATTTGATCCCTCATGTTCGTCAACCGAAATAGACACAGTAATTGCACGGTCTAGATATGACGGCGAAAGAGGTAATAGTAATGCTGTGGCACAAGAGAGCGCTGAAAAAATTATTCAAGAAATTAAAAGTGCTGGTGGAATAGCTATACCAGCTCATATAGATATGAAGGCAGGGCTGTGTACTCAGTCTTCAGCTCATACTATAGAACAGATATGTAAGGTAGCAAATGCTGTTGAAGTTATCTATCCCGACAGAGTCAACGAAGAAGCTCCTTTAGCTAGATATAAAAATATAGGTATAAACCTTCCATCTGTTATAGGCTCAGACGCTCACCATCCCAATCGAATAAATAAAGCTTATACTTGGTTTAAAATGTCAAAACCATCTATAGAAGGGCTGCGACTTGCTTTAATTGATGGCAAATCTTCTATTATACGTTCAGATTCTGAAAACCAAAACCCTAATCAAACTTCAAACACTAGAATTCAGTCCATTACTATAAATAATACAAAATATGCGGGGCGCTCTGATCCACTGATTATCTCCTTTAGCCCATGGCTGAATACAATAATCGGTGGTAGAGGAAGTGGGAAATCGTCAGTATTAGAGTTTATCAGACTAGGCATGGATAGATCTCGTGATGTTAATAAACTAGATCCTAATAATGAAGTACGTAGAACATTTGAGAATTTTATTCAAACTTCTAAATCGAGAGACTCGGAAGGTGCATTGCTAGAAAACACTCAGATTAAATGTCAGTATCATAAAGATTCGGCTCTTTACTCGTTAGATTGGAGTACAGATCAACCTAAAGTAAAAATTAAAAAACAGGTAGGGGATGATTGGATTGAAGAAGACGGAGAAGCCTATTCCCGCTTTCCAATAAAAATTTTCAGTCAAAAACAAATTTATGATTTTGCTAAAAATCCAAATGCACTTCTTAATTTGATTGATCAATCATCAAGCGTCCAGTATCAACAGTGGAATATGCAATGGCAAGATGAAATTACTCGTTATTATTCGTTATGTGCTCAAAAGAGAGAATTAGAACTTCAAATATCTCATAAACCAACCTTGATAGGGCAATTAGCAGATACTAAACAGAAAATATCAGTAATTGAAGATTCTGGGCATCAAGATTTACTAAAGAACTATCAATCTTATGAAAGTAAAAATCAGCTTATTCTAGAGTATGGAAAAGCAATCAAAGCCTATCTCCAATCATTCACAAATTTGATTAATGAACAATCACCCTTTATAGACCTAAGTAAGTTTGATCTAAACGGTGATAGCAAAATGGTTGATACCTTAAATGCCCTATCCAAACACTTAGAAGATTTTAAACAAAACACATCAGATAATGTTAGCTTATTAGAGAACCAACTAGACATCTTCAAAGACAACTATCTCCAAAGCGATTTCAGAAGCAAGCATACTAGTGCCGTGAACGCTCATGAAACGCTCAGTAGTACCTTCTCAGAAAAGGGAATTAATGATCCTAAGCAGTATTCAAGCTTGATTAGTACAAAATTATCATTAGAAAAGACTATCAATGAACTATTTGAGATTGAAAATCAGATTAGAAAAATAGATGGCGATATTAATGTCTCATATCAGTCGATAGTTAACTTAAGAATGGAACTAACAGAAAATAGAATGACATTTCTAGATCAATATTTAAGTAACAACGATGTGATAAAAATTGAGATACTACCACTTTGTGATAAATATAATTTAGATAATACATTTAGAAATATAATAGGTAAAAATGATAATACTTTCATTTCGGATATATATGACCCCGATAAGAAATCAGGTTGCCTTTATGAATTAAATCAAGAACTAGAGACTACGGCTAAATCCAATAGCTCTACTCTAGAAGATACATTTTCAGTTTTAAATTCACTTAAAGAAACATTTTCAAATAAGTCATCAAATGAGTCATTTCATTCAAATTCTGGTAAACGCTTTAGAGATTTACTAGATAATTTAAGTCCGAACATAAAAGACACAGTTCAAACTTGGTTTCCAGAAGATAACCTAATAGTTAAGTTCCATGATGGAAAGAAATTTAAGGATGTGGCTCAGGGCTCTGCTGGACAAAAGGCTTCCGCTATATTATCTTTCCTTCTTTCGTATGGCTCAGAACCTTTAATTTTAGACCAACCTGAAGATGATCTTGATAATGGTCTAATATCTAGTCTCATTGTTTCAAAACTTCATGAGTCAAAGAGAGAAAGACAGATAATTATTGTTACTCATAACCCTAATATCGTTGTTAACGGTGATTCTGAATATGTTATTGCTCTTGAAGAGAGAGGTCAGATTAACGTAAACGCATCTGGAGCTTTACAAGAAGTAGAAGTTAGAAAAAATGTTTGCGAGATTATGGAAGGTGGTGAAATAGCTTTACAAAAACGTTATAACCGTATGTTTAACATTTAGTTTTTTTTAGTACTTAGTTAAAGTTGTGTCAGTCAGACTGTTTAATCAACATAAATTAAGCTTTATATACTATTGTAAACTCTGCCGTAGGTGCGTTTTAGCCCCGACTGGAGCGGTTATCCTGCTAACGACGATAGCGATGCGAGCCGTGGCTGATGGTGGTCGCTCGTTTAGAGCGAACGCCAGCGGACGCTAAAGCTCGCACGCCAGCGGCTAAGCAGATAATAGCGGACGGCGGGATTAGCTACCTATTACCTTGCTTTCAAAAATACGCTACTTGTTTACCGCCTTACAAACTTAGCTTAGACTTATTTATCTTAACCAGCATTTAAAACTAAACCTCACCCCTAAACGCCGAATAAACCCGATTTAACCCCTCACGCAGCAGCGCCTCAGGACACGCCACATTAATACGCATTTTCAGATGCCCCTCGCGACCGTATTTAATACCAGAATTTAGCTCAACTTTAGCGGCTCGCAGTTTGTCATAAAGCGCCTGATCATCTTGCGCATAGGCCGAGCAATCAAGCCAAATCAAGTACGACGCTTCTGGGCGCATCACCTTGATATCAGGCAGATGCCCTGCTAAGAAGTCTAGCGTGATCTCGATATTTTTCTCAATATAAGTCAGTACCTGTTCAAGCCACTCTCCGCCCTCTTCATAAGCACTTTGCATCACCGTATAAGCAAATAAATTCAGCTCGTATTCATCATTTAAATTCTGCTGCTGACTGATTTTTTTCAGTAACGCTTCATCTTTAGCAAAGATCATCGAGCCTTTGATACCCGCTACATTAAAGGTTTTAGTCATGGAGGTTAAGCTGACCACTTTATGCGCGTATCCTTCGGCTTCTGCTAGCTTTAACAAAGGCGTAAACGTATAACCACTTAAGGTTAAATCTTGATGAATTTCATCACTGACAATCGCTACATTGTGCTTTTTACATAGCGTAAGCAGCGCTTTAAGCTCCTCTCTCGTCCACACCCGCCCGCCCGGATTGTGCGGGTTGCATAATAAGTACAGCTTTACTTTATGCTCAATTATCTTAGCTTCGATATCGTCCAAATCCAGTTGATATTTACCGTCAATTTCCTTTAATGCCGACATCACTAGCGTACGATTATTTTGCTTCACCTTAGTCATAAAGGGCGTATAAATAGGATCATTGACCAGTACCGCCTCCCCTGTCTCGGTGAATATCTGCATCATTAGCGCAAGACTCGGCACGACACCCGGCGAAAATAAAATGTTCTGCTTATTCATCTGTAAACCATAACGACTGCCATGCCAGTTAATAATCGCATCAAACAAGGCCGCAGTGGGTTTGGTATAGCCCAATATGCCATGCTGTGCGACTTGCTCAACCGCGTTTAAGATTGGCGCGGCAGCCTTAAAATCCATATCCGCGACCCATAGCGGAATCGTGTCATCAAAGTAATGCCATTTGACCGATCCCGTATCTCGTCTGTCGATTATTTCATCAAAATTATATGGCACTGACATTTTCCTAAAAGATAGTGGACACTTATTATAAGTCTAGATAATAGCGTTGTCTTTACTGTTTAAATGATTAGGGCCTATCTTCAATCTGGACGAAAGCGCCTAAATGAGCTAAAAATGAGGACACGCCTTAGAAATCTAAGCTTTACTCAACCGTCATTATCTATCCATCGGCTTAAACGACCTTTGGAGGAATAATACTAACAATAGTTGAATTGCCCTCCACCATTAGTGCTACATTTAAACTGCGAACTCTGAATGGTTTTCAGTTGTTTACGTCAGAGTACGTTGATAGTGCGAGCGTTAAAATATACATCAACTCCAGCAAAACCAAACCAATTAGCCTTTTGGGCTTTTAAAAAGGATTTATCAATGAAAATGGACTTTTCACTACATTCAGCACTCAAAATGAGCGTGCTTACTCTCGCCGTTGCCGCGACCTCTGCATGTACAGCTATGACCACAGGCGCTGAGGCTCAACCTGTTACTGCAAACGCTCAAATGATGGCAAACGCTAACTCTACTGCCATTACTTTAGGCAATAGTGCTATGTCTAGCGGCACTAACGACACGGTTGCTATCGGTAATATGGCCAATGCAGGTCTGAACTCAGCAACCGCTGTCGGTGGTCAAGCCAATGCCGCAGGCCTAGGCTCAACCTCTATCGGTTGGCAATCCAAAGCCACTGCCGAACGCGCGCAAGCCTTTGGTCACTTAGCCAATGCTAGCGGTGTTCGCTCTACCGCAGTCGGTGAAGCCGCCATGGCTGGTGGCACTAACGACACCGTCGCCGTCGGTAACAAAGCCAATGCAGGTCTAAACTCCGCAACCGCCGTTGGTGGTGAAGCCAACGCCGCAGGTCTTGGCTCAACCTCTATCGGTTGGCAGTCAAAAGCCTCTGCCGAACGCGCGCAAGCATTTGGTCATATAGCTAATGCTAGTGGCGTACGCTCTACGGCAGTCGGAGAAGCGGCAGCCGCACAAGGTGCAAACTCGGTCGCGCTAGGTAATAAATCTATGGCAGGTGGCATGAACAGCATCGCTATCGGTAACGGAGCAATGGCCGCCAAAACCAATCAAGTGGTGTTAGGCAGCACAGGACAAGTGCAATCTAGTACCGCAGCACAGTCAGGTACGGTCAGAATCGTCACTATCGATGACAATGGCACGTTAGGCACTATGATGGTTGATTACTACCAAAAAGCTCGCTAATCGGTTGACTGCTGATATGAGCTAAGCGATAAACTAGTAATCGTAGACAAAATAATAAGACCTCGCCACGGCGGGGTTTTTTTGTTTAGGTTAACAGTGTTAGAAAGCTCTTAGAATATGGTTAGCACAGCGTAACGAGCCGAATAGGTTCGGAGTTATTTGAAAATCGAAGCTAAGTGTAATCATAATAAGGGGTTGGAGCTAATCCAGCCATCCGCTATTATCTGCTTAGCCAATGGAGTACGGACTAAAGTCGCTGGTAGCGTTGCTGTTGCCTCGACACCACTCCCAGCCACAGTCCGCAGCGCCATTGTCGTCAGCAGGATAGCCGCTACTGTCAGGGCTAAAACGCGTCTTAAGTCAGCTATTTTTTGTTTGCAAAGTTTAACTTATAGCAAGTAAATCATCATCACTTTGTTCAAATGACAACGCTTCAATAGCCCTAATCAACTTCGCTTCATTCTCAGTAATAGCTGTTTTAAACGCCTGATAACTGGCGACCTGTTGCGGAATCGCCAGCTTAAACTTATGAATACTACCACCGAAGCCATTTAAGACACCCATATTCAAAGCTAAATTATCATCTACCGTAGGCGCAATATAGCCTCCTATATTAGCTCGATATAAAAACAGATAAGATAGGATTTGATTGAGGTCATCACGACTAATGTGATTGTCTTTCATGCGCTTATATTTCGCGTCCAAAATAATGCGGTTATCTTTCACAAAATCAGGATAACGGCGCACGTTATTACCCGAAAATTTCTGTGCATAAACCTTGATACCGCCTTTTCGATTATTATTAGTAGGATGTTTAAAGCCGATATCACGCAGAAGGGTATTTAAATATTCCTCCCATAGCCAAGCCCCATCAAACAAGATACCGTAGGCTTTATCATCATTTTTGGCGTATTTCAGACCATCATGACGGAGGATTTGTAGGCAGATTTTTTGCAGACCACTATATTCGGTGAAGTAAGGATGGACGAAAGGTTTGCGGTTGGCATTAATGACAGTTTGCTGACCTCGCGCATGATAGGACGGCGTATGCTGGACAATCAGATTAACAAAATCTAGGGTCTCGCTATCGCTATGCAACACGTCTCGCAAGTTTGGTTTTTGCTTGATAAGCTCAATGGTATGACGAATCAGCTGAGTAAGCGGATTATCAAAGCTGTGCTCGCGTACACGGTAGGCAACGCTACCTCGAAAAGGCAGGTTTCGTTGCAAATGAGCTTTGATATCGATAGCACCTTTAAGATTGCTATCGTTATAAGTTTTCTTTTGATACTCTTTATACAAGCCTTGCGAGAGCGCCTTTTTTAGTAGATAAACCCCACTCTCAACTTTAAAAGTGATTGAAAAAAAAAGAGCATCTCACTAATCTATTGTTTTCGACCAAGAATACAACGGAGTTGTGAGATGCCCATAGACGAATTTATCATCAATATCTATTTAATGGTAGAGCAATATTACAAAATAGTCGTCACCAAACCCTTGCGAAGTGCAGGTTACGCGCCAAAGCTAAGTGATCCTGAGGTCATTTGCATGGAGATGGTCGGTGAATTTTTACACCTTGATCAAGACAAACAAATTTGGCAATACTTTACCCAGCATTGGCAAGACTGGTTTCCAGCCATCGGCTCATACCCTAACTTCGCAAAGCATTGCGCAAATCTGTGGCAAGTCAAACAGCGGATACAAGATAACGTCAGTCAAATTGAAGGCCGTGACAACATTCATTTTATGGATGGCTTTCCGATACCCGTCTGTCATTATGGACGCGCTTATCGGCATAAGAATTATCAAGACTTAGCAGCTTTTAGCTACTGTGCCGCTAAGCAAGAGAGGTACTATGGCTTTGAAGGCCATTTGCTTGTTAACTTATCGGGCATGATTAAAGGCTTTACCTTTGCTCCTGCCAATGTTGATGAAAGAGCGGTTGCCCCAGAAATCACCACTCATATTCATGGGCTGCTTGGCGCTGATAAAGGGTATATCAGCCCTAGTCTGACATCGTACTACGACGCTCAAGGCGTGGATTTACAAACGCCACTCAGAGCCAACATGAAAGAGGATAGACCCAAACCTGTGGTAAGGCGGCTAATGAAAGCCCGCCGTATCGTTGAAACAGTCATTGGTCAGCTATCAGAACGATTTAATATACAAAGGGTACGAGCAAGAGATTTATGGCATTTGTCTCATCGATTGATTCGTAAGATTCTTTCACACAATCTGTGCTTTGTACTCAACAAAAAACTTGGTAATCCGCCTCTTCAGTTTGATTTGCTTATTTCAAGTTGAGAGTGGGGT
>NZ_AYYA01000070.1:0-842 GCF_000511065.1 Psychrobacter sp. TB67 | reverse complement strand
ATGTGACCTACATCCGTATCAAAGGTGGCTGGTGCTACTTAGCGGTTGTTTTAGACTTGTTTGCTCGCCGTGTGGTTGGCTTTAGCGTATCCGATTCACCTAATAGCACCTTGACCGCATCAGCGCTAAAGATGGCGTATCAGACTCGCCTTAAACCAAGCGGTGTGCTGTTCCACTCTGACCAAGGCACGCATTACACCAGTAAAGAGTTCGTTGACGCGATAGCTGACTGTAAGGATATGAAGCAGAGTATGAGCCGCAAAGGAAACCCACTACGGGCACAGCCCTCCGCCTTGCACTCGGGCAAAGCAGTGCTTTGCCAATCCTCGCTCATGGGATAACGCGCCAACTGAACGCTTCTTTAGGAGCTTTAAAACCGAGTGGATGCCAAAGGGCGGTTACGAGGATATCGCTGAAGCATCGAGCGCCATTAGTGATTATATCTGGGGCTACTATCAAACCGTGAGACCGCATAGCTTCAACAATTATTTAACACCAGTAGAAACAGAAAAACGTTACTTTAATAAAAACCTCTTAGAAGGTGTCCTAAATTAGTTGACCACTATAAACAGATCTTGGCGGTCATAAAAGTTGCCTCAACGCTTATAATTATTATCCGTTCTCAACTCAGGGTTATAAGGAATGGCGATGTAGGTTTGAATTTTATTAGTGTCCTAAATTAGTTGACCACTACAATTTTTTACTTACAACACGCAACCTTTTTAACACACGTTGATTATAAATCTCGATTTTCAAGGTGCTAATATAATTGAGTAATACTTAACTTAGATAACATAAACCACTGATTCTAATAACTTTCATCTTGTATTATCACAGATTAT
>NZ_AYYA01000069.1:0-58800 GCF_000511065.1 Psychrobacter sp. TB67 | reverse complement strand
GCCATTGGTGCAAACGTTGTGACCAAAGGCGGATCTTCTATTGCCATTGGTGGTGACGATCTAAATGCCGCCTCTCAAGCCAATATTGATGGCACCTCAGCATCTGCAATCAATGGAGGTGATGTCAATACCGCATTCAAAGCTTATACGGGTCGTGACCTTGTTGAAGCGGGATATTACGTTAGAAATACCGAAGCTGGTGGTGCTGCTTCTATAGCGATTGGCTCAAAAGCGCTTTCTAAAGGTGCTTTGTCTACGGCTATTGGCGTACAGTCTTCCTCAGCGGGTGTTGCGTCCTCAGCCTTTGGCATGGGATCGTCAGCAAGCTTAGATGGTTCGGTTGCTTTAGGTGCAGGGTCAACGACTGCCACAAATGCAACCACTGAGTCGACCATGACCGTTGGCGGGGTCACACATACCATTGCAGGTCCTGCGATGCGAGTTGGTGATCAGGTCTCAGTTGGTTCAGCCGGCGCTGAGCGTCAGATCAAACACGTCGCTGGTGGAGCGGTGAATGCAAGCAGCACGGATGCGGTGAATGGCAGTCAGTTGCATGCCACTAATACAGAAGTGACTAATAACAGCACAGCCATTGGTTTAGGCCTAGACTTTACCGGTGACAACACAGCGACAACTGTCAACCGTCAATTGGGTCAGAAGCTTACCGTCAAAGGGGGTGCAACCACGGCATTATCGGACAACAACATCGGTGTTGTTGCAGATAACGTGAGTAACACCTTAACTGTCAAACTGGCGAAAAATATAGATCTAGGTGAGACAGGTAGTGTAAAAATGGGTTCGAGTTTTCCTATAGGGTTTGGTAATACTACGACACTTGATCGTTCTGGACTCACAACTGGCAATATACTGACGAAGACTACAGTCGATGGCTCAGGTGTTAGAACAGGCAACGCTCTAGTTAATACTACCGTTACTGGTGTAGGAATTGCTGTATCAAGCCCTCTGTCTACCACTCTCATATCTAGCAATGGTCTGAACATTCTAAATGGTCCAAGTATCACTAAGAGTGGTGTTAATGCCGGTAATAAAAAAGTCATCAATGTTTCTAATGGTACGGTTAGTCTAAATAGTCAAGACGCCATCAATGGTGGTCAGTTATTTAATACCAACCAACAAGTCACCAGCAATACTGGCAATATCTCGACCAATACCACCAATATTGGCACCAACGCTGACAATATTGCTAAAGGCATCAAATTTAATGTGAACGATGTAAGCAGCGGCGGCACGCTCAAAAAAACCTTTGCCTTAGGTGAAGAGATTAAACTTGATACGGACAGCAATTTAACGACCACAGCCTTGGGTAGTGGTGATGGTATAGCCCTCGGCTTGTCTCCAACTTTGACTGGACTCACCAGTGCAGACTTTGGCGGCGTTAATATCTCTACTACTGGCATCAATGCCAATGACACCCAGATCAAGGGAGTAAAAAGTGGTGGTGATACAGTCAGCAATGCGGCAAACATCGGTGATGTACAGATGGCTGCTGCAGGAGCGAGAACCAAAGTGGTTAAAGGAACGAATGTTGCCAGTGTTGATTTTTCAACCGATAGCGATACTGGACAGGACGTCTACACCGTCAATGCCAATGGCGCCAGTGTTTCTACTGCAGATGCAAATGCATTAACAGTAACCGCCAGTATCAAAGATCCTGATACCAATATCACTGATTACCAAGTGGATCTAAGCGAAGGCAGTAAAGCAAGCTTGGGCAAAGCCGATAGCGCGATGCAAACAGTAGTAACGCAAATCAATGGTTCTGATGTCAAAACTCTGAATAAGGACAATAACACAGCCAATTTTATTAGCGGTGACAATATTGTCTTAACCGCTGACGAAGGTGGTATTAAAGTTGCCACTGCTGCTAACTTAGTCTTAACCAGCTTGACCACAGGAACTACCGTTATTAACAATGACGGTGTCACCCTCACAGGCGGCAGTAACCAAACCGTCACGCTCAGTAATAACGGTCTAAATAATGGCGGCAACCAAATCACCAATGTCGCCGATGGATCACTAGATACTGATGCCGTTAATATTAGACAACTAAATGCAACGACTACAACGATAAATAAAGGTCTCGACTTCGATGGTGATACGGGTACTACCGTTAATCGTAAACTTGGTCAAAAACTCACAGTCAAAGGTGGGGATACTATCAATGCTGATCCAGCAACGAAAAACATTAGTGTCACCGCTAATGGAGATGATACCTTGACTGTTAAATTGGACAAAGATATTAATCTTGGTAATACAGGCAGCGTTACCACTGGAAATACTCAAGTTAATAATGCAGGTGTTACTTTATATAATGGTGATAATAACCAAGTAGCACTCACTAACAATGGTCTGAATAATGGCAACAACAAGATTACTAATGTCGCTGATGGATTGTTGAGCGCTACTAGTAGAGATGCGGTTAACGGTAGTCAGTTGTTTAAGACTAATGGTGAGATTGCCAAAGGCATCAAAATCGGTGATGGCAATAGTGCCAACGACCAGCAGTTTGCTTTAGGTGATACCATCAACGTCACGGGTGATAGCAATATTACGACGATGGCCTCGGCAACGGGTGTTCAAGTAAAACTGAATAACCAGCTGAACTTAGGCAATGAGGGTAGCATGCAGATTGGTGATAGCATTATGAACAGCAATGGCTTTACCTTTACTGACAATGGTCCCGGTAGAACGGTTAGACTGAGTAGTGGTGGTCTTGACAATGGTTTTAATAGAATCACCAATGTAGCTGCCGGTATGGCAGACACAGATGCGGCGACTGTGGGACAGTTGAACGCGACGACGTTTGCCTTAGACAGAGGTTGGGCATTAAGTGCACAAAGTGATACCGCTACCATGGTAAAACAGGGAAGCGCTGTTGATATGAACAGCAGAGATGGAAACATTACTATTTCTAGAACGTCGGCAAATGGTGGTGTAGCAAGTCAAGCTGGCCGAGCGGTAGACGCAAATGATATTAGCTTTGATTTAAACCCAGACCTAAATGTAGATAGCGTCACAGCGGGTGACACCGTTATTGACAATAATGGTCTGACTATCGCAGGCGGACCTAGTGTCACCAAAGCCGGTATCAATGCTGCCGATACTCAGATTACAAACGTGATGAATGGTGCTGTCTCTGAAGGTAGTAAAGATGCCATCAACGGTGGTCAGCTCTACGCTCAAGGCACTGGTATCAGTAGTATTATTGGAGGAGATACAGTCTACAATCCTGTAGATGGAACCTTTACGAACAATAATATTGGTGGTACTGGTCAAAATAGTATCGATGGTGCAATAGCTTCTATCAAGCAAGGTGAAGTTATAATCAATGAAAGCATCCAGACCAATACTACGAATATCCAAACCAATACCACGAACATTGCCACCAATACGGCCGATATCGTAACGAATACCACGAATATCGAAACCAACACGACCAACATTAAAGTGAATAAGGACAAAATAGATGCGGGTCTCAATTTTGGTGCAGATAGCGGCGCTACCATCAACAAACCAGTAGGTGATGACAGTGTCCTCACCTTCACAGGTGGCAATAACATCAGCACTACAGCAGCAGGCAGTAGTATTAAGTTTGATCTAAACGGCAACATCAACGTAGATAGTGTCAAGACTGGCAATACATCCATTAATAACAATGGCGTCACGATTGTCGGCGGACCTAGTATGACTGCAAGCGGTATCAATGCAGGCGATAGCCGCATTACCGGGGTTGCCAATGCTACAGAAGCCACAGATGCCGTCAATTTCGGTCAATTAAGTGCACTTGATAGCAGGCTCAATAATAACATGAGCGATCTAGGCTACAAAATTGGTGAAGTCGAAGATGATGCAAACGCGGGTATCTCGGCAGCCATGGCCATGTCTTCATTACCACAAGCCTTTATTCCAGGTAAGTCATTAATCGGCGGTGGTATTGGTACTTATAACGGAGAAAGCGCAGTGGCGATTGGCTTCTCGAAATTGTCCAATGATGGTCGTTGGGTCATGAAGGTAAACGGCACCGCTGATACCCAAGGTAATGCTGGCGGCTCGATTGGTGCTGGTTTCCATTTTGATTAAAGAAATCAAGCGCAGTATCGAATAAAGCAATTCGTTAATCATAAAAAAGCAAGGCATTAGATGTCTTGCTTTTTTGCAACCTGAGAATTCATAAGTTTTTAGAGTGATGATTTGGTAGCCACTATATAATTTTTAACAATGATTTTTTTTCTTTGGCTGAATAGCAAAGCGATAAAAATCCCTCATTTTATGAGGGCTTGTCTATTATCATAAAAGCAATTTTATACTCTGAACATGGCGGCATTTGGGGTCAGTCCGACGTAAGCCATACCGGCTTGATCCATCCAATGTGGCTGAATAATCCCATGCTGTAAAATAGCATGAATGTCTCGATGCGCTCTCTCTATCCTATGTTTTTTATATAGCGAGACCGTACCAGCAACTGCGTAAATCTCCGATATCATGGCTCGGGCTTCTCGTGCTGCCTCACAGGCTGCTGCCCACACATCAGCCAGCTGTATATCGGTAAAGCTGTTTTGTTGCTGCGCTGCATCCCATATTACCTCGACACTATTGTGTAATTGCACGCGCCTAGAGGCCAAAAGTGTTTTGCTCTTAGCGATAGTCGCTTGTACCGCTGCTCGATCACGCAAATCTGGGCTTTTACCGGGCGTTACTTTCTCTAGGCAAATTTGGATTAACTCATCTGTCGCTGCTTTTAAGACGCCCAGTGCCATCGCTGCACAGCCAGCTGCATTAATACAACCAATCGGTAGGCGATTATAGGCGTTGTCGATGGCAACCGGACTATCAAATCCGACCGCATAGTCCGATTTTACAAAAGCGTTTTTAACGACGATATCGTGACTGCCTGTACCGTTTAGGCCGCCAACATGCCAAGTATCAATCACTTCAACATCTTCTTTTGGAATAAAGAACAGTTTTAAATTTGCGCCCGGCCCAAGGGTGGTGGGTGAGCCTTCGGAAATTACCAAGCAACGTAGCACAAACCAGTCGGCCAACTCACACCCTGATACTAATGTCCATTGACCTGAGACCGTATAGCCTTCTGCTGTTTGTTTAGCAACACCTTCAGGGCGAGCTGAGTTGGCATAGACATGAGAGGGGTCACTGTATATTTCCTGCATACTAGGCTCGTCCAAAAATCGTCCAAATGTGCAAGCCAAATGATTGTTCCAAACAATCCATGATACTGAGGCCTCAGCACTGGCCAGCGTCTCATAAGCTTTTAGCGTTTCTACAAGATTGCCTTGCCATCCTCCCAACGACTTTGGCAACCCCATTCTAAATAGTGATAGCGCTGACAGTTTTTTGACCACTATCGGTGCAATTTTTCTACAGGTTTCTGTTTCCTCTCTGGCCGATATGGCTAAATCATAAACATCTTCAGCGGCATCGGATGGTAGAGCGTCTTTATTATTATTTGATGAAGGTGTATCACTCATAATTTTCAACCTTATTTTAATGAATAAAACAGTATGTTGATTTAGAATTAATAAATAAAAATCAATTCTAAATTTGAGATATAACAATGCCTATACCAAGAATAGCCAACAGTTGACCGCTATACAACCAATAATTTGCATATATAAAATATTATAGTCAAATAAATGTTAGAAGCGATCCTGCGATGAAATATTTACAGCACATCGCTCAGTTGTATGTGTCATTGACAGCGCCTTAGCCTGTCATTTTATTTTTTAGTTACTTAGATTAACACATGAAGTGCAATACCAAATGTGAGGTGAAACTGATTTTAAAGTCTTTCTGGATAGAAATACGAATACTAAGAAGCTAGGACGGATGAGCATACTGCAGTGAGCGCTTTAAAATAGTAGTTTTTTAGCATTTAAATGGTCATTGATTGAATTAAAGATGTGCCCCAATGTTATCTAAGTGCAGATGCATTCATAAATGCAAAAAGCCGAGCAAAGGCTCAGCTTTTTTAGTAAATAGTTCTATTAAAAATTTGGCTACCAAGCCTAATCGGTTGAGGTTTCTTGTAAGACCTCTACCATGGCATTGGCTACGTAATCAATGTTACTGACGTTTAAGCCTGCCACACACATACGTGAGTTAGAGACTAGGTAAATACCAAATTCGCTTTGTAAGCGCTCGATTTGCTCAACTGTTAAGCCGGTAAAGCTAAACATGCCGTTTTGACGAGTAATGTAATCAAAATTACGCTCAGGTAGTTTGGATTCTAATACCGATTTGAGCTTTAAGCGCATAGCTTTGATACGGTCGCGCATTCCATAAACTTCACCAACCCACTGCTGATATAGTTCCTCATCATTCATGACGATATCAACCACGCGGCCGCCATGGGAGGGTGGACTGGTATAGATACGACGAACAATAAAGTTCAACTGACCAAAGACGCGCTCAGTTTCGTCTACTGTCGGACAAACGACGGAAAGACCGCCAACACGCTCACCATACAGTGATAAGTTTTTGGAGTAGGAGTTACTCACGAACACCGTCAAATTCATCTCAACTGCTTTACGAATAGCATACGCGTCGCTGTCCATATCTTCGCCAAAGCCTTGATAAGCGATGTCCATAAATGGAATTAGCTCACGCTGCTTTATTACCTCTAGCACTTTATCCCATTGCTGCTTTGTCAAATCCATACCGGTTGGGTTATGGCAGCAAGGGTGCAACAACACCACATCGTGTTTATTCAAGGTTTCAAAAAAGCGGATCATCTCATCGAACTTGATGCTACTGCTGGCTTTATCGTAGTAAGGATAACTGCCAACCTCTACGTCACAACCTGCAAAAATAGCAATATGATTGCTCCATGTTGGGTCGCTGACGTAGCACTTCGACTGAGGTAGCCACTGATGTATAAATTCAGCACCAACTTTTAGTGCACCAGAACCCCCGAGAGTCGCTATCGTCGCCACACGGCCCTCAGTCAATACCTGAGCCCCTTTACCAAACAGTAAATTCTGACAAGCGCTACGATGTCCAGCCAGACCTGCCATCGGCAAATAAGGGCGCGGAGAGATTGAATCTGCAATCTGCTGTTCGGCAGTTTTGACGCAGTCTAATACGGGCAATACACCTTCTTCATCGTAATAGATACCGATGCCCAAATTGACTTTATCGGGATTGGGGTCAGCAAAAAACTGGTCCATCAATCCTAAAATAGGGTCACCAGCATAATACTCTACATGTCTAAACATTCTGTGTCCTTACAAAAATATGAGTCTTGCGGACAAAAAGCATAATCCAAATCAATAATTAACTCAACGCAAGATTTATTTTTAGCCCCTTTAGAGACAAGCGCTTGAATTGAGGACGCGCCCTAGAGTTGATAACGATTTAAGCAGCCTGCCAGTGGCTTATGTCAATCACTGTGAAAATTATCGAAATGATCATCAAAATACGACTGTAAAAACTGCTTAAAAGCAATGGTCACTTGTTCAATAAATAGCCCTTGTAAAGTAATAAGTGGAATGTCTACCAAATAAGGTTTGCCTCGCAATGATTTTGTCATGGCCGCGAAGACTGATAGCCTACTGGGTAAATGATGAGGGTAGCAATAATCATTGCAACTCATTAAACTTGTCCAACCCAAAGCCAACCCCAACGCCAGAATCCACTGGCAAGCTAAGGATGTGTGATGCCACCAAAAATACTCACCCAAATTTCACCGCAACTGGCGTTTATGATTTCTGCCATTGTCATCGCCATCATGGGCGTTACCATGATTGGCTTTGGCTGGGTGCCGCATTTATCATTGATACTCGCCATCTGTGTGCTACTAGCCATCGGTCTGTTCAAAGGTTTAAGCTTCGATGATATGCAAGCGCAAATGGCGTCTGGCGTCATGCGCGGTATCGGTGCGATTTATTTATTCTTTTTTATTGGTTTGATGATCGCCGCCTTGATAATGTCTGGTGCCATTCCGACGCTGATGTATTTTGGTTTTCAGCTGATATCGCCAGAGTATTATTATATCTCAGCCTTTGTATTGACATCTATTATCGGTATTGCCTTGGGCAGTAGTTTGACCACGGCCGCCACCCTTGGCGTGGCTTTCATAGGGATGAGCAATGCCTTTGATGCCAATGTGGCGATTGCCGCTGGTGCGGTGGTATCTGGAGCATTTTTTGGTGATAAAATGTCGCCATTATCGGATACTTGTACCATTGCCTCATCGGTTGTCGGCATTGATTTGTTTGACCATATTCGCAATATGATGTATACCACTGTGCCGGCTTGGATAATGACGGTGATATTGTTTTGGTTCTTCTCTGGGCAAACGGCTGGCTCTGACTTAAGTCAAGTAAGAGTGCTGCAAGGACAGTTAATTGAAAGTGGCTTGGTACATGGTTATGCCGTATTGCCTTTCGTCGTGCTAGTAGGACTGGCGATATTTCGTGTCAATGCCATTTATACCATCATCTGTACCATCGCTGCGGCATTGATTATTACTTACTTACATAGCTCGCCAAGCTTTGGTCAGTTGGGTGGTTATCTGTTTGCAGGTTATGCCCCTGCTAAGTCATTAGAGTTGGGCGAGGTAGGCGGCATGCTATCGCGCGGCGGTGTCCAAAGCATGTTCTTTACCCAAGCGATTGTGATATTAGCGCTCAGTCTTGGTGGCTTGCTGACAGCATTAGGTATCTTGCCAGCATTATTATCAGGTATTAAAGACAATTTAACGACAGCAGGGCGTGCTATTTTTGCTGCTGCCATGTCGGCTTTAAGCATCAACGTACTTATTGGTGAGCAGTACTTGAGTATCTTATTATCAGGAACCGCCTTCCGACCAACGTTCGAGCGTTTAAACCTACACCCAAAAAACCTATCGCGTACCATTGAAGATGCCGGTACGGTGATTAATCCATTGGTACCTTGGAGTGTGTGCGGCGTGTTTATCAGCCAAGCATTGGGCGTTCCCGTACTTGATTATCTGCCTTATGCCTTTTTCTGTTATTTATCGCTACTACTTACAATTCTGTTTGGCTTCACAGGGGTGACTATCAGTCGAATACAGACCCATCAAACTCATAAGAAGACAATCATGTCAGATTCTGCTCCTATGGGTTAAACGCTTGTGCTTATCTCCTATGATTTGATGGTGTTTTTTTGACACTCTGTGCAAATGCTATCTAATTCTAATTATTTTGATTCAAATAAAAGAAACCTCGTAGCGCAACGCTTACGAGGTTTTTTTAAATTCTGAGCAGTTGTATCGTGTTTAAGTGGTTGGTTGAGACTTAATAACAGCATTATGATTTGCTATTTATATCGAGATAAAAGCGTGGTGTACTTTATGAACATTATGTGGGTTTAACTTTTTTCTATATTTTATACGTTTCTTCCACTAGTTTAGTCTTGCGTACGCAGTGCCTAAAATCTCGTTTATGTTATCGAGGTTTAATGGTTTTGCTAGGGCTAGTGTGGTAAATTGCTAAAGTCGCTGAAATCAAAGCGCATGGTTTGTGGTAGTAAATAACCGTAAGTTAAAAGACCAATATCTTAATTTTTATGATAATAAATAGTTACTTCAGAAGACAATAGAGACATTACCCTCAAAGCAGTGTGACTGCTTTGCCAACTAATTTGATGAGAAGGTCAAGGATGACGATAGATAATAATGTGTTACGGGAACGCACGAGCTTATTAGGCTCTTTCTTAGGGGCTGCGATTTCTCGCCAGTCTGGTGAACAGACGGTACATACCATCGAAAAATTGCGTAAAGGTTTTATCCAACAACGCCGCGAGCCTAATGACGCACAAAAGCAGGAGCTTATTGACTTTATTGCCTCTTTAGACAATCAAGCATTGAAAAATGTCATACGTGGCTTTTCTATCTATTTTTTCTTAGCAAATTTAACGGAAGAAAATTACTTACGTGAGCAGCGTCATAACCTGCGTGCGCAGTCTGAGCAAAGCTGGGAAGGGTCGTTTCGTCGTACCCTGCTTGAGTGTCGTGAACGTAATATTGAACCTGCCCAAATGCAAGAGCTCATAGATCAACTCAAATTTATTCCTGTCTTTACCGCACACCCTACTGAAGCGCGTCGCCGCACGACGATGAATATCTTGCAAAGTCTATTTACTCATAGCGATGCCTTAAACAATCTTAATGAAGACAGTTTCGCCTACGAGCAAGCGAAAGAACAAACGGCGCAAACCATTGATTTGTTATGGTCATCTGATGAGGTGCGTACGCGTAAGCCTTTGGTTTATGACGAGATAAATAATGGTTTACACTATTTTAACGCCAGTTTATTTAATGCCATTCCCAAGGTTTATCGTAATATTAAAAAAGCCATTATCGATATCTACCCAGAGCTAGCGGACAACCCATTACCAGCGTTTATGAGCTTTGGCTCTTGGATCGGTGGTGACAGAGATGGTAATCCATTCGTGACTTTTGAGACCACAGAGCTTGCTGTATTAATGCATGCGGATACCGTGTTGCGTCACTATCAAGTACTGCTCAAAAAACTGCGCCGCCAGCTCATTCATAGTGATACTACGGTTCATGTTGCTCCTGAGGTCTACGCCAAAATCAAAAGTTACGATGAGCTCGATAGACGAGTATTTGATTATAATCTCGATGATTATGGCAATGAGCCTTATCGTAGATTGCTTTCTTTAATCCTTACTAAAGTCAACGCTACTAATCGCCTGATTCAAAGTAAAGGCAGTGATAGTGACGCTAAAAAAGATGCCTACGCCGACCCACAAGAGCTGTTAGAAGACCTGCGTATTATTCGTCAGAGCGTGAATGGCCATGATACTGCTCATGCAGAAGGCTTATTGCTTGACGTTATTCGTCTGGTGAAAACCTGTGGCTTTCATTTAGCCGCGCTGGATATCCGTCAAGAGTCGTCTTATCATAGTGAGGTGATTGACGATATTTTTGCCAGTGCCTCTAATCTGCCAGATTATCAAACTTTGAGTGAAAGCGAGCGCCAAGAGTGGCTGACTCGTTTGCTTGCAAAGCCTGGTACACCGCTCATTTATACTGATAACTTGACTGATAAAACACGTGAACAATTGGCATTGATGAACTCAGTGGCGACATTACGTAAGCTGGTAGGGCAAGAGACTTTTGGCAGTTATGTTATTTCGATGACTAATAATGCCAGTCAATTATTAGAAGTTTTATTATTGATGCGGTTTGCTGGCCTGTGCAGGGTTGATGAGGCAGGACAGTTATCTGCTGATTTGCCCGTTGCACCCTTGTTTGAGACCATTGAAGATCTTAAAAATATTGACAAGATTCTACCTGCCGTGTTGGATAATCCACTGTATCGAGGGTTGCTTGCGCACTCAGATAACACCCAAGAAATCATGCTTGGCTATTCAGATTCATCAAAAGATGGCGGTATCATTACCTCTGCATGGCAGCTGTATAGCGCGCAGCAAACTATCAATCGTATCGCTGAAGAATACGGCATCAAAACGCGCTTGTTCCATGGTCGTGGTGGCTCAGTGAGTCGTGGTGGCGGATCAACGCATAACGCGATTGCCGCACAACCAGCGGGTACATTGCATGGAGAAATTAAAGTCACTGAGCAAGGCGAAGTACTCTATGCCAAATATGCCAACACCGACACCGCTGTATTTGAGCTGACCATGGGCATCACCGGTACATTGAAAGCCTGCTCTACCAGATTCGTTGTGCAACCGCCTGAACTACCAAATTATGAAGCACTCTTTGCGCGTTTGGCAGATGCAGGTGAGCAGCGTTATCGTCAACTGACTGATAATACTGAAGGGTTTTATCAGTTCTACTCACAGGTGACCCCTGTGCAAGAAATCTCTTTATTAAATATTGGCTCACGTCCAGCGCATCGCAAAAAAGGCTTGCCGAGCAAAACGACTTTACGGGCAATTCCTTGGGTATTTGGTTGGTCATTAGCGCGTTTCACCTTACCGGCTTGGTATGGCGTCGGCAGTGCGTTACAGAGCGTTAAAGCAGACGAAGACTTAATGAGGGAGATGAATAAACATTGGCCATTTTTTAGCGTATTTATCAGCAATATCGAAATGGCTTTTACCAAATCTGAGATGAATATCGCTCAGGCTTATAGCCAGTTATGTGACGATGAGGCGTTACGTGAAAAAATTATGCAAGCGGTCATCGATGAGCACCAGCTGACCTCTTCTGGTTTAAATTCCTTGCTTAACCAAACATCGTTATTAGAGCACCAGCAGAATCTTGCCGCCTCACTACAGTGGCGAAACGCTTATTTAGATCCGATTAATTATATACAAATCGAGCTGTTAAAACGTGCCAGACAAAAAGACGTTACAGGCGTCATCAATCATGATGAGCTTGATGTTGAGGATCCATTAATCCGTAGTATTAACGCTTTGGCAGCAGGTTTGCGCAATACAGGTTAATTATTAGAGCGGCATATTCTTCGGTTAAGATTAAATATATAGTCAAAATATCCTAAAAACATTAGGGCGTGTCCTCATTTTAAAAATGGTGATAAAAATGAGGTAAATTGCAGTCAAACAAGGAAAATAGTGCAGATAATATCGAGATATTACCTAGCTATTTGACGATGTTTGGCAAGATTTAACCATTTTTAGCCCATTTAGATTGCTATCGGTTGAATTGAGGACACGCTCTAGGGTATTGCTGATATTAATTTTTTGTCGCCTCTGTCTGCGCAGGCACAGCAAGCAAGAAAAATTGATATCAGCAGGGCGTCGTGTATCGATATTACTTTTCACTGACTATAGTTTCGTTGATTAAATATAATCAACCAGTACTGGATTAATAAAAAAATCTTCAAGCTATAGTATATAGAGCTTGAAGGTTTTTTATTTTAAGGAGATGCTTTCACTGTTGTATTGAAATAGACAGACAGTCTATTATAAAAACGTGACAGGATTCATCTCGTTTGAAGTATCATATAGCCCTCTGCAATCAAACATGGGTACCACGAATAGGGTAGTCGTTTTTTCGAACAAAAGACAATCCGTTGGCAAGGGCTTCAAGCTCAGGTCTGGCAAATGGGGCATTAGAGATGTCAATGATTTGAATCTCTTCTTTAGCATTAATAACGAAGACACCAGGCTCTGCAAAAGGATGATCGGTTTCTTTTTCAGAACGTGGGTCGGAGATATAAAGCCCCAAGGTATTCATCTGCTCAACAGTCAAGCCATAAGCTATTGGAAAGCTGATATCCAGCTCTTCTAAATGCGCCTCTAGCTGCTGTTTACTATCACCTGATACAGCAATGATGTCGACGCCAGCATCAGCGAATGATGATTTTACCGTTTCTAATTGATTGAGATATTTAGTACAGATCGGGCAATGTTTACCGCGATAAACCACCACTAACTTCCAATCGTGACCATTTTCAGGCTTGCCTAAGGTTTTCATTTCACCATCTAACATTGGTACTTGTATGTCAGGGAATTGACTACCGGCGCGGAGTTTTTGAGTATCTTTTGCTTGCATCATATTATCCTTTGAGGTGTTGTATTAATGTGAGTGATGAGGGTTAAAAAACTTATTTAATTATTGGGTAATGAGTGTTTGTGAATAAGTTAGCGTAAACCTTGCTAAGCATTCCATTAAAGGCTGGTTACGCCTACTTTAACTGGACTTGAGTAATCATTCAAGATAAAATTGGCTAATTACTCAAACGATACAGCCATGCTGACTTCATATAGAGGTCATGGCTTTGAGAGGTTGGAAGATATTATGTCACGTACCACACTATACAATCGTCACGAAGCCTTGGAGCGTGCTATACAGCTGTTCTGGCAAAAGGGCTTTCATGCCACTTCCTTAAAAGATATCGAACAAGCTCTCGATATGCGGCCGGGAAGTATCTATGCGGCGTTTGGTAATAAGGATGGGCTGTTTCAAGAAGCACTCGATCATTATGCTAACGCTTCGCTGACTGAGCTTGAACGCATATTCGCCAGCCACGAGTCCCCTTTATTAGGATTGGCGGCTTATATGCGTCAGCTTGGCGGTATCTGTGATCAAAAGATACCGAGTCGAGCTTGTATGTTGGTCAAAAGCTTACTCGAGCTTGGTGCTCGTGAGCAATCAGCGTTAGATAAAGTAGAAAAATTACTGGCTGGCATGGAAACACGTTTTACAAAGTGTTTCGTTGAGGCGCAGCGCCTAGGCGAGCTTGATAGTGATCTTGATGCGACTAGGCTGGGGCGACGCTTGCAGGCTGAAGTGATGGGCTTGCGTGCCTTTGCTCAGCGTGATGTTGATAGTGCAGCGGTGCAAGCATTGGCTGAAGATATGGCATTGTCTATAGAAAACATGCGTAATGGCGCGTTTGTTAATTAGACTGCTAACTGGTTTAGGCAAGAGTGATCTTTAGGATAATTAAAAGCTAAGCTGAGAACCAAGCAATATGCAATAAGGTCAATTATCGGTATGAATAAATGAGAAAAGGGCGGCTCAAATATTAAATTTTGAGTTGCCCTTTTTTATATCTGGATTTTAATAACTGATTTTGCCAAATCAATTTTGAAATAATCAAAAATGCGTCTTACTCTGGTAGTTCTGCTAAATGCTGCAAGATACTTTTGAAGTTCTCTACCCCTTGTGCACCGCTAACCAAGTGTTTTTGATTAAAGATAAAGGAGGGCACACTTTGGATACCTTGCTGCCGCCAGTGCTGCTGCGCTTGACGTACTATTTCGGCAAAGCGTTGATCCTCTAATACCGCGAGTGCTTCACTACGATCTAAGCCAATCTGTGCTGCAATATCTGCCAATACATCTCTTTTAGAGAGATCTTTAGCATAGGTGAAGTGAGCCGCGAATAACGCTTCTTTTAACTCATGCATATGCCCTTGCTGATCTGCCCAGTGCAGCAGTTGATGCATATCAAAAGTATTATAGGTGAGAGTCTCTTCAGTAAAGTTAAACTCAAATCCCACTTCTGCGCCCGCCTGAGTGATTCGGACGCGACTGGCATCAGACTCCTCTCTACTAGAGCCGTACTTTTTAGCAATATGCTCACGCCAATTTCTCCCTTCACTTGGCGTATCAGGGTTCAATTCGAACGGATGCCAATGAATCTCATGTTCATTGTCCGTTTGCTTTAGTGCTTCAGCCAACTGTCCATAACCAACGGCGCACCAAGGGCAAACCACGTCCGATATGATATCTATTCTAAGCGGAGTTTTTGAATTGGTCATAATGTATTCCTTCCTTATTATTGTGCAGATTCTTTTATTCAATCGATGCTAATCTTTGAATGACTTATTTATAAAGGCTTTACTTTTAAAAGGCATTACGAGCAATCCGCATAGCGATGCGTTTTGTTTGGGTGATGGATATTCTTTTAGCCCGATATCTAGCTCGTTATCAGACTTCGTCGCTTCATCTTTATAACTACCAAAAATCCAATCCCACCAAATCACGCTAAAACCATAGTTTGAGTTGGTCTCGCTGACGCTTTGGCTGTGGTGAATACGGTGCAAAATCTGCGTCATTAATATCAGACGAACAGGTTTTTCAATGGCAGGTGGCAGGCGGATATTGGCGTGGTTAAACATTGCTAAGCCATTTAGCGCAATCTCAAAAATCAGTACTGCGATGGCAGGGACGCCCAATAAGCTGACGGCAACGAGCTTCACTAAAATGCTTAAAACGATTTCAATAGGATGAAACCTAAGTCCTGTGCTGGCATCAACATGCGCATCAGCGTGATGGACTTTATGCAGATGCCATAGAATAGGCACGCGGTGGAATAATCGGTGCTGCCAGTAAATAATGATATCGAGCAATATTAGGCTTAGTATGATGACGACAATGCTTGGCAAATTGATAATATTAAATAGACCAATCCCATGCTGCTGATTATTAAGCGCCACAGCGGTTAGACCGACAGGCACGGCTAGACGAGCAATAACGGATGACGCAAACACCAAGCCAAAGTTAGCGAACCAGCGTTTGCTGCTTTTGATCGGCGCGGTGCGTGCAGGCATGCGCCATTCAATCAGCATCATGATGACTAAGATGCTAAAAAAGAACCCAAGCCGCCACCATACTTCGTTAGTCATTACTTACCTCTTGAGAGTTTAAACCAGCTGAGCTACTAACATTCGCCTCTAGCTGTTTAAGGGTATGATAGCCACCATGGATACGGGTAAAAATCGTAATCGCGCATGCCGTGGCAAAAATGCTAGCGAGTAGTACAAAGTGCTGTGGCCAAATGCAAAAGGCCACGAACAGCGCAATAGTCTCAGTACCTTCAGTCAAACCGTTTAAATAATAAAAACTTTTATATTTGAACTGTGGTTTATCCAGTTTAAACTTTTCCGCGGCGATGGCAAACGCCAAAAAGCTAGAGCCTGTGCCGATAAAGGTAGCAAGTAATAAAGCGCCAACAATAGCGTTCTGTTCAGGATTTGCCAAGATAAAACCCAGCGGCACTGCTGCATAAAAGATAAAATCAAGCGTAATATCTAAGTAGCCGCCTGCGCTTGAGCTTTGCTGTGCATAGCGGGCAAGCGCGCCATCAAGACCATCCAAAATGCGATTTAATACAATCACCGCAAGCGCGCCATACCACAATTCAAACGCCAGTAATGGTAAGGCTAACATGCCGATTAAAAAGCCCGCCACCGTGAGCTGATCAGCTGTAATACCACGCTTGTGCAATACAACGACCACAGGGGCTAGTATCGGCTTAATCATGGGCGTGAGAAATTTGTCTAGCATGCGCTTGCCTTTTGTATTTCGCTTCAATGTTTAAGGTTATAATTCTAAGACTACAGGTTTAGAGCTACAAGTCTAAATGAATCACTTTACCCTTTGCGGCCTCAGCATCGCTATGATCGTGCGTGACCATGATGGCGGGGAGTTTATGAGTACGAATTTGCTCAAATATCAATTGGCGCGTATCTACTCGCAGCTGGGTATCGAGCTTGCTAAAAGGCTCATCGAGTAGTATCGCTTTTGGCTCGCTGAGCAAGGTGCGCAGTAGTGCCACTCGTGCTTGTTGTCCGCCCGATAGGTTGTCAGGATGGCGATTTCCCATGCCTGCTAATCCAACCTGTGCAAGCGCTTGTTCTATTTTTTCATGGCGCTGTTTTCTATCGCCCATTTTATTGCTTTTAGGCATCGCAAAAGCAATATTACCCGCTACCGATAAATGCGAAAACAGTAGGGCGTCTTGATACAGTACCCCAATATGGCGCAGGTGCGTCGGCAGGTGGCTTACATTTTTATCATTTAGCCAGACCTCACCAGTAGCGGTAAAACCATTTGGTAAGGTACCTGTCAGCCAATTCAATAAGCTCGATTTACCACTGCCAGATGGGCCCATGACAGTCAATATTTCACCACCAGCAATCTGCTCGTCTAGGCTTAGTAATAGCTTGCCTTGTCGATATAACTGTAAGTTTTTTATCTGTAAAGATGATTGCATCAAGGACCCTTTTTTGTGTTTTTAACGACTGATATTTTCACAGCTACCTGACTCTTAACTTAGTATGGACGAACGTAGGCTGTGGCTTTAGCCCAGCATTTTGCTTTTGCAAAGATTTAAGCTGGGCTAAAGCCACAGCCTACGCCAACTGTTTCTTTAAAGTGGAGCGCTTATAGATGTTATTTCTAACGAGTGCCACTTTTAAAGAAATACTTCGGCAATACCCACGCCAATATAAAGCCAATTAACGGCAGTGCCATTTGGATGATGGCGTACACCGCACTGGTGCGCCTACTGGCACCATTTGCGAGAGTCACCGCTTCTGTGGTGATGGTGGCGATTCGTCCGCCGCCTGCTAATAATGTCGGCAAGTATTGACCAAAGCTAATCGCCAAACCAAGGGCGATAGCAATTAACAGCGGCGCAAATAATTGTGGCAATTTCACCTGCAAAAATACTTTTGCTGGGGTCGCACCAAGGCTTGCGGCTACATGAGCAAAACGAGGGTCTAGACGCCTGTAGCTACTGGCAAGCGATAAAAACACATAAGGCAGTACAAAAAGCAGATGGGTAAACGCCACATTAAAAAACGCCGTTTGGTTATTTACCAACTGCTGTAGCCATACCAAACCAAATAGAAAGGCAATGCTGGGCACTAACAGTGGTAAATAGATAATGAAACTGGTAAATGTTGAAAGTGGTTTTTTACTTAATTGTTCAGCTTCTAGACATAATAAAGTCAGCACAATGGCAAATACGGTGCTCACGATACCGATTGTGATGGTATTAAATAATGGCGTACCCATTTGCGTAAAGGCACTTTGAAAATGTAATAACACCAATTGCTCTGGCAATACGGCGGGAAAGCGCCAAAAACCAGCTACTGACCACATGACCAGACCAATGAGCGCCAGCAAAATAAAGCCAATCAATACAGTGGTCAACGCGGCAGTGATTTTTTGCCATAATGCATCGGCATAGTGGCGCTTGCCATTTATCAACGTGCTGTTAAAACAAGTTTTTATCGCTCTCTCGCTACCAAGCCACAAGGCGATTAAGCTACCCGTCAATGCCAATTGTAATAACGCGCCCGCCGAGGCTTTTATACGTAGGTTTAAATCCACATCGTTAAACCATTGCATGATAGTAACCGCTAGCGTTGGCGGCGTGTTTGGACCCAATATCAATGGCATCTCTACGCTGGCACTGGCATAGGCAAGAACGGCTAAGATAGGCAAACGTAAAAAAGGATAGAGGACAGGGAGTACGGCTTTAAAAAAGGCAGTGATGGGATAATAGCCGAGATTTAGCGCAACTTTATATTGTTGACGCAGCTTTTTACCAAGCTCTGGTTGTGCCAAAGCCCCTAGTGCCATAAGTAATAAAAATGGCAGCTCTTTTAACGTCAAACCTAAAATAATACTGATGCCGTACGGGTCATGTGGAAACATACCGCCTGGCGCCAACTCCCAGCCACTTAGCCACGGTGAAATAAGGCGCGAAAACATACCAGAAGGCGCAATCAAAAAGCCAACCGCGATGGCTGCCGCTGCATGAGGAATGACCAAGATTGGACTCAGCAAACGCTCAATACGGGTCAGCCAAACACTATTAAAAAATGCCGCCAATACCATTAAGGCCATGACAAAAGCGAATAGCGTGCTGATTAATCCAGTAGCGATGCTCAACGCTACCATTTGGATAAGACCAGGCGTCTGCCAAAGATCGTTAAAGCCTTGTAGACCAAAAGTCGTTTGCTCAAGTGCAGGCACCCAGCTAAAGGCAGGTAACAGCACGCTGAGTAAACCACCGAGTACCGGTAATATCAGTAGCAGCAGTAAAAATGTCGGACTCAAGGAGACGGTACGCGTAAATAGATCTGTTTTATAAGGCGCGGTTATGCGAGTGCTTGTTGCGGAATTGACGTTTTTCTTCTCCCTTTTATTGTTAGAATCTTTACTCATGGGCTGACTCCATAACGTGTCTGCCAGCCTTGCATAATGGCATCAACCCAGCTCGGATGTGGTTCATTCACGGTACGTTTTATAGCGTCAACAGGTAGGGCGCTCGGATGCGGTTTGTTAGTCTTGAATAGCGCTTGTTGCTCAGGGTCGAGCGTCGATTGGATGAGTACGGTTTTATCACCCCACACAGCAGGCGTTTGCTTTCTAGCCTGTGCTTCTGGGCTTAGCAAGAAGTTTGCCACTAGCTGCGCGGCTTGTGGGTGGCTGGCGTTATAAGGAATCGCCACAAAATGGGTGTTACTTAAGCTGCCATCGCTCATGGCATAGCTACGAATGCTCTGGGGTAAATCATAACGCTGCACGGCCGCAGGAATTTCAGGCGCGGAAAAGCTAAAGGCTAAGCTAAGTTCAGTATCATCGACCAGACGTCGCATGTGCGCGCCCGTTTGCACAAATTGCTCACCCTTGCGCCATAAGGTGGGATGCAAATCATTTAAAAACGCCCATAAAGGGGCTAATATCATATCTGTATTCTGCTCAGTGGCTGGCAGGTTGAGCTGTGCTTTGATATTTTTGCCTGTATTCGCATCTTGCTGCTCGTGCAGCATGACTAAAGCGTATTTTAAAAAGCTCATGCCTAAAAAGTCAGGTGGCTTTGGATAGCTAAAACGCCCGGGGTTTTGCGCCGTCCAATTGACCAGCTCATTCAGAGTCGTTGGTGGCTTATTCGTTGATAAACTGTCGTAATAAAAGGTCAGCGAGGCTTGACCCCATGGTGCTTCCATACCATTGGTTGGCACACCAAAATCAAAGTTAACGGCAGGATTATTCTCTGGATCGGTCAAAGCAAAGTTAGGCAGCTTGTTCGCCCATTGTTTGAGTAATAACGAATTCTCACTCATGGTGGCAAAGTTTGCGCCATTTATCCAGATGAGATCAACGCTGCCTTTATCATTGTTGTTGGCAGACTTTTCCGCGAGTACGCGACTAACGGCTTCACTGGTGTCGCTCAATTTGACATGAACCAAATTAATATTATATTTGTCATCCACTTCTTCAGCGGCCCACTGTAGATAGGCATTTATTTGCGGGTCACCGCCCCATGCATAGAAGTAAACGTCTTGGTTTTTACCTTGGGCTTCTATCTGCTGCCAAGATGATAAAGTTTGATTAAGGTCATCGGTAGTGGGTGAGGCAGTGCTTGCTGATATGCCAATGCAAACGCTAAGCACCATAGCATAGGTGCTATAGCGGCTTAGATGTTTTAGCGTTGGCAAAGCTAGTAAAGATTTAATAACGTACATTTATGTTCTCGTTATAACCCGTGTTAAACGTCATTCAGTCATATATTCTGAAGAGTGCTGTTGGGATAAATTTTTTGAAGCCTCTGGAGTGACGAAGTCACACAGCAAGCGAAGAAAATTTGTACCAACAGCACTTATTTCTAAAGCAAATCGATCGTCTAAAAGTTGATAAACTAATGAGTGCCAACAGCATTGAGTTTCACTGGAAAGCTAATCACCCTCGACGCCATGTATGATATTTCTCAAGCCAGTTTAATACCGTTTCAGGCGCATGATTGCGTTTCCATTCACCAGCCGCGTATTTATTACCCTCCGCCCATGTCGGGTACATATGAATGGTGCCGAGTATTTTATTCAGCCCTAAGCCATGCTTCATCGCTAATATAAATTCCGGCATGATGTCTCCAGCATGCTCAGCGACGATGGTCACGCCGAGTATTTTATCTTTGCCTTTCGGCGTAATGACTTTGATAAAGCCATCGTTGGCGCTTTCCGTCACCGCACGATCTAAATCTTTAAAGTCATAGCGAGTAATTTCAAAGTCGATGCCTTTTTCAATAGCCTCTTGCTCATTTAAGCCAACGCGTGCGACTTCTGGATCAATAAAAGTCGTCCACGGAATCACGCGGTAATCTACTTTAAACTTCTTTAGATGCCCAAACAAACCATTTACGGCGGCGTACCATGCCTGATGGGAGGCCACGTGAGTAAACTGATAAGGGCCAACGACATCACCAGCAGCGTAAATATTGGGGTAGAGGGTTTCTAAATAGTCATCGGTCTCGATGGTACGTTCAGTTTCAATCCCTAAGGTTTCTAGGCCATAGCCTTCTAAGCGCGCACTACGTCCAACGGCACAAAGCAATTCGTCATATTCAATAGCGATCTCTTGCTTATCTGTACCGCTTTTTTTAACTGTACTGTCGTCTTGCGCTTCAACGATAATAAATTTTTTACCATCGCGAGCTTCACAGCGAATCGCTTGATGCGAGGTTAAGACATTCACGCCACTCTCGACGAGTACTTTGTGTGCAAATTCAGAGACTTCCACGTCTTCTTTTTTCATGAGACGCGCGCCTCTTTCGATTTGGGTAACATTGGAGCCTAAGCGTGCAAAAGCTTGTGCTAGCTCAGAACCGATTGGCCCGCCGCCAAGTACCACTAGCTTTTTCGGTGCTTCTTCTAACTCGGTAAACTTGTTCCAAATAGTATCGCTGGTCACATAGCCGGTTTCTTCCAAACCCGGCAAATCTGGGATAAATGGACGCGCGCCAGTAGCGATAACAATGGAACGTGCGGTGAGTTTTTGCGTGCCGCCATCGTTTAGCGCAATCTCTACCGTCCACGGATCGATGAATTTGGCATAACCTTTTAGCACTTCGACACCCAATTCCGTATAACGCTCGACGCTATCGTTTGGCGCGATATCAGCGATGACTTTATGGATACGGCTCATGACGTTTTTGAATGAGAACTTTGGTGGTGTATTTTCTAAGCCGTAACGCTCAGCATTGCGCATCTGTTCTGCGACTTTTGCGCTTTTAATCAAAGCTTTACTCGGTACACAGCCATAATTTAAGCAGTCGCCACCCATTTCACCCGCTTCGATTAAAGTCACTTTTGCTCGGACGGTGGCTGCAATATAGCTGGTGACTAGCCCGCCAGCACCAGCGCCAATCACAATCATATTACGGTCGAATTGTTTAGGTTTGTTGTAGTTTTTATAGACGCGGCGTTTTTTTAGCATATTTAATATCCCTTTTGCTATTAATGGGAAGAAACCTAACAACGCAAATGAGACAATTAAATTAAACGATAAAATACCTGAAAGGCTATCGATTTTCCCCAACTGTGTACCTGCATTGACGTAAACCAAGGTGCCGGCGAGCATACCAACTTGGCTGACCCAGTAGAATGTCCTTGCTTTAATCGCGGTGACGCCCATCAAGAGATTGATTAAAAAGAAGGGAAATATCGGCACTAAGCGCAGGGTAAATAAGTAAAACCCGCCTTCTTTTTCAACGCCAGCATCAATGGCTGCTAAGCGTTCAGGAAAGCGCTGTTTGATAGAATCACGCAGTAAATAACGTGAGGTTAAAAAGGCCAGTGTCGCACCAATACTAGAGGCAAATGAGGCAACCAGTAAGCCTTGCCATAAGCCAAACAACGCTCCAGCTGCCAAAGTTAGGATAGCGGCACCCGGTAAGGATAGGGCTGTGACTAATATATAGATTAAAAAGAAGCCACCAATGACCAGCCACGGCGCTTGCGCTTTATATTGGTCGAACTGATCCATCGACCCTTTTAAGCCGTCAAGCGTCAATAGTTCGTTGAGGTCAAAGTAAAAAAAGCCAATGACTAACATCAATACGGCTAATATTAAAACTATCTTTTTAATCATGGATTATCCAGCTATATAGTCATGCAAAATAGTCATGCAAAGGGGCGGATGTGGATGACAGCATTTAAAAAAGTCTTACTTCTAGACGCATCGTTATGTCATCAGTCTTACTATAATCTACTTTTTTATTATTCGTCGTTGCATATGGTTTTTTAGTTTGTAGATCAAAATAACTACTCAGACTTACTAGCAGCTGTCTTAAGCTTGAGCTGATAAAGTCTTTTACCCAAACTTAAACCACTCGAATGCCTTATCAAAGATAGGGCAATACATGCAAACAATGTGGTTTAATTTGAGTGAATGCTCAAATGCAAATAAAATGGCTAATATAGGTCTGTTAGGCATTGTAAGGGTTATTGAATGGTTGTTCAAATTTATCTGACAGGTGACAGGTGACAGGTGACAGGTGACAGGTGACAGTTTTATAAAATAGCGATGAACATTTATTATAATTTTCTTAATTGCTCAATTAACCAGCGATGTATACCACTGTCATTAGTACGGGGATGCCAAGCGGCTATTACCTTAAAGGTGGGCGGTAAGGCTTCTACTTTAAGCTCTTTAACTTTATCGTTTGGCAGTAGTCGCGCAGGATAAAAGGCAATCATGTCGGTGGTATGCAGAATATCTGGCACGGCTGAAAAGCTAGGTACTGACATCACGATGTTTCGCTTAAGGCCTTTTTCAGCGAACCATTGATCATGTGAGCCACGCAAGTTGGCACGCGAAGGCGATACCACCAGTTGCGGCTGTGCGGCGATTTGTGTCAGTGTTAGTGCCTCTGTTGCAAAGGTGTTTTTACAACCAGTAATGCATAAATGTTGCTCTTCAAGCAGCGTCACATACGATAAATTATCAGGAATAAATTCGGGAAAGGTAATGAGTAGATCAAGTTCACCTGCCGCAATCAGCTGATTGATGTTATCTGAAGCAAAGTCGCGCACTATCAACCTCAAATCAGGCGCTTCACGGCGCGTTATATTAAACAGTTGTGGTAATAATGCCTGCGTTGCATAGTCAGTTGCGCTAATCGTAAACACACCCTTATAGGTTTGCGGCGTAAACACCTCGGGCTCTAACAACATTTCTAACTGTTTTAATATATCGTCAATCGGTTGCCGCATCGACAGTGCTTTTGGCGTTGCCACCATACTATTACCTTGACGGATAAACAAACGATCATCAAACACCTCACGTAACTTGCGTAACTGCTCACTGATGGCTTGTTGGGTCAGCCCCATTTTGCGTGCGACTTGCGACAAGTTTTTTAGATCAAGTAGCGCCTGCAATACTCTAAGTTGCTTGATATCGAGCCGATTCATACCATTCATAATTTCATACCATTCATAATTGTATCTTAAACAAGAAAAGGTTGTTTCTAATTGTACCTATAAAACTCTATGCTGACCAACATTGCTTAAGTAGCCACTAAATGAGCTATTAAGCATTAAAACAGGCTCAATACATTCAATAATAAGCCATCAGCTGCTTTAAAAGAGATACTTATGACACAAACTATTCCAGATACAAAGACATTATTTTCCTCTGTAGCACTTGGGCCTTATACGCTCAACAACCGTATCGTAATGCCGCCATTGACACGCTCTCGTAGCACGCAACCTGACAATATCCCTAATGACTTAATGGCCAGCTATTATGCACAGCGTGCGTCAGCAGGCTTTATGGTGACGGAAGGTACGCAGATTGAGCCAAGAGGTCAAGGTTATGCTTGGACGCCAGGTATCCATTCATCAGCCCAAGTTGAAGGTTGGAAAAAAGTCACGCAAGCAGTACATGACAAAGGCGGTATTATTTTTGCTCAGCTTTGGCATGTAGGCCGTGTGTCGCACACCAGCTTGCAGCCTAATGGTGCTCAGCCGGTAGGGCCGTCTGATATTACCGCTGATAACGTCAAAGTATTTATTGAAACAGGTCCAGGTGCAGGTGCATTGGCTGATCCAAGTGAGCCACGCGCTCTCAGTACCGATGAAGTTGGTGAGTTGGTAACGATGTATGCTCAGGCTGCACGCAATGCATTAGAGGCGGGTTTTGATGGGGTAGAGCTGCATTGTGCTAACGGTTATTTGGTCAATCAGTTTATCTCTGAGCACACCAATCACCGTGATGATCAATATGGTGGGTCGTTGACCAATCGTTTGCGCTTCTTAAAAGAAATCGTCGCTGCTGTCAGTGATGTGGTGGGTGCTGATCGTTTAGGCGTACGCTTTGCGCCATTATTTGCGAGTACGGATGAGACGCGCGTGTATTTAGGCTTGGTAGAGTCAGATCCCCATCATACCTATGTCGAAGCAGTCAAATTGCTTGAGCAAGCGGGTATTGCTTATTTGTCCATTGCAGAAGCTGATTGGGATAATGCGCCTGATTTACCAGACACTTTTTATCAAGCAGTCAGAGAAGAGTTTTCAGGCCGTATTATTTATGCTGGCAAGTACACGGTACAAAAAGCTGTGAACATTTTAGAAAAAGGCTACGGTGATTTATTCGCGTTTGGTCGTCCTTTTATCGCCAATCCTGATCTGCCAGAGCGTATTGCCAATAACTGGCCATTGAATGAAGTAGATCCTACCACGATGTATGGTGGTACTGATGTGGGCTACAGTGATTATCCTTATTACCAAAAATAAATTAGTGAAATAAGACCATTCGTGGTCTTATTTTTTTGCTTATAAACGTAAGTATTTTTATAAGGTGATATAAAGTGATGAGTAAAAATTTTAAAGACAGACTTATACGCATATTGATAGGATATGTCGGACTTTATCCAACGCTCCTAATCGTATTGACGTTATTGAAGCCTGTGACCCAAGGATTAAGCCTGCCAGTGGTGGTATTAATTGAAACGATAATACTTGTTCCACTGACACAGTTGGTGTCTTTCCCACTAGCAGGCTGGGTCATTGAGCGTTTAAGAAGAGAAAAGTAGAGGTCTTAGGTTACTATTTGAATCACAACATTTTCATTACAATCATCGCCATGACGACGGATACAATATAACGCACTTCTAAAAATCAAATAACAACTTAGACCATAAGGACGGCTCATGACTAAAACTATTTTAATTACTGGCAGCACTGATGGTATTGGTAAACTTGCGGCTTTAAAGTTAGCAGAAGCGGGACATCGAGTGTATTTGCATGGCAGAGATGCTGACAAACTTAACAGGGTCATTGCAGAAGTCAAAGCAGTGTCAACAGGTGCAGCGGTAGATAATATTGATGGATTTGTGGCTGATTTTTCAGATTTAAATGCAGTACGTCATATGGCTGTAGAAGTAAGCGAAAAACTGTCAAAGCTTGATGTGCTGATTAACAACGCAGGGATTTATACCACTGCATCGGCCATTACCAAAGACGGATTAGACGTACGATTTGTGGTCAATTATTTAGCGCCTTACAAGCTGACCAACGCCTTGTTACCGCTACTCAAAAAATCTAATAAAGCGCGCATCGTCAATCTAAGTTCAGCAGCTCAAGCGCCGATATCCTATAAAGCATTTGCAGGAAACGAGCATCTCAATGATAAAGAGGCCTACGCGCAAAGTAAGCTGGCGCTCACGATGTGGAGTATGGACTTAGCCGATACCGTCGCAGGCAATAGTATCAGTGTGATTGCTGTCAATCCAGGCTCGTTACTCAATACCAAAATGGTCGATGCGGCTTACGGACAATATTGGTCCTCAGCAGATAAAGGGGCGAATATCCTAGCGGAGTTGGCTATCTCGGATGAGTTCGCTGATGATACGGGCAAATACTTTGATAATGATATTAAAGATGGGGCACATGGCGATGCTAGAGGCGAGTTCGGTCAACCGCATGCCGATGCTTTAAATAAAGAAGCCATTACAGCGCTTAAACGCCAAACTCAGGCAGTATTAAAATCGATTTCTACATAAGACTTATAGTCAGTCGGATCATTTATTGGATACCATAACAAAGTGAATGCACTCAAAATCATCATAGTATATAAACATAGGAAGCCATTATGAACACGCAAGCAAACCAAGCCATCACCCTCGTTGCCACTATTGAGATCAAACCCGAACACACTGAGCAAGCCAAATCTGAGCTACTCAAGCTAACCAAAGCGTCACAAGCTGAAACAGGCTGTATTCAGTATAACCTACATCAAGACAATGCCAATCCTAATAATTTTGTCACTTATGAGGTTTGGGAAAATCAGGAGCTGATGGAGCAGCATGGACAAAGCGAGCATTTTCAAAACTTTGTTAAAGTGACAAAGGATATGATCGATAACTTTGTTATCACTGAGATGACCTTTATCGCGTAAATTTTGCCTAGGGCGTGTCCTCATTTTAAAGATAAGGATAAAAGTACAGTCCTATAGACTTCAAAACTCCCACAGCTTTAGCTTTTATAAATAAGTGGTTGCAGAGTGGTATGCCATATTTATGCAGTGCAGCTACCACGCAACGAGCGTCAAAAAATATAGTACATGCATTGGTAGCTAATGACAAAGTTCAAAGCTCAAAAGCCATTAGCTACCAATACTGCCTCTTCGCTAGCTTTCCAAAAGCAGACTGTCCTTTTATTCTCCTATAGTCAATCCCCTATAAAAAAGTTCCGACGTTAACCTCGCTTGAAGTATCACATATACATCGGCACTCAGTTGCTTTGTAGTACTTTTACATTGGATCAACTACAACAAATACGACATCAGCTTCCTCTGTTTGTAGTTGATGACGGCATTAATGGCTATATAACCAAATCCATATAAACCCGATGTATTCTCGATAACCCTGCTAAGGTATAGATTGCACTTGGTTTCCATGTATGAAAAATATTTGAATTCAACTATATATATCCTAGCCTTCATTGTTCACTCCAACGCTGCGTATTAAGGTTTTATTACACCTCATTAAAAACTGAGTTTTTGATGGTGTGCGGCTGTATGAAATTTTTTTATTTTAATAAAGCCGCACTGACCTTTAAAATAGTATTATAGTGATAAAGTAATATAAATTACCATTGTTAAAATATGGGTTGCAACCGCATACTTACTATTTTAGTATATCTAGCATGGTAAGGAACTTTAAATGAATGGATAGCTTTATATTAAGGTAATTATAATTACCAATAGCGCTATTGAAGTTCTATATAATTTTAAATTAATTGGTTATTACTAAGTCACACCGTCAAGGATAGACAATATGAGTATCGAAAACTTAGCGCCAGATTGGATGACTGAAGAGCGCAAAATGGTATACGAGAGTGC
Organism: Psychrobacter sp. TB67; assembly: GCF_000511065.1. Lineage (NCBI taxonomy): Bacteria > Pseudomonadati > Pseudomonadota > Gammaproteobacteria > Moraxellales > Moraxellaceae > Psychrobacter > Psychrobacter sp. TB67. The sequence continues at coordinate 30,414 of NZ_AYYA01000069.1, read as the reverse complement.
GCTTAAAATGTTTAAAGGTTGGGAACCAAAAGATGAGCAATGGCGAAAGAACGGCATGATTGACCGCGAGGCTTGGGAAGAAGCCGGCGAAAATGGTTTTTTATGTGCCTCAATGCCTGAAGAATATGGCGGCGGTGGCGGTGATTTTCGTGATGAAGTCGCGATTATCTATGCGCAAGCAGAATCTAATCAGTCAGGCTTTGGCGGTATTGTGCATTCAGGAATTGTTGCTCCTTATATATTGAACCATGCTACCGAAGAGCAAAAGAAAGAGTGGTTGCCCAAAATGGCTAGTGGCGAATATATCGCGGCTATCGCTATGACTGAGCCGGGCACTGGCTCTGATTTACAAGCCCTGAAGACTTATGCGGTAAAAGAGGGTGATGACTATATTATTAATGGTTCAAAAACCTTTATTACCAATGGTCAGCATGCCAATCTCATTCTGCTCGCTTGTAAGACAGATCGCGAAAAAGGCGCGCAAGGCGTCTCGCTCATCGTAATAGAGACTGATGGTTTAGAAGGGTTTGCGCGTGGTCGAAATTTGGATAAAGTTGGCCTGACATCCCAAGATACCTCAGAGCTTTCTTTTAGTAACGTGCGCGTCCCGCAAAAGAATCTGCTTGGTCCGATAGAAGGGATGGGGTTTATTCAAATGATGCAAGAGCTACCTCGTGAGCGCTTATTAATCGCCTTGACAGGCATCGGCGCGATGAAATTAGCTATCAATTTGACGCTTGATTATGTCAAACAACGTGAAGCCTTTGGCAAGCCGGTTTGGAAATTCCAAAACACCAAATTCAAAATGGCAGAGTGTTATGCCAATTATCTAGCTGCTCATAGTATGTGTGACTTAGCGATAGATGCCATCATGGAAAAAAGACTGTCTATTCCTCATGCTTCACTAATCAAATACTGGGTCACTGAAAAGCAGTGCGAAGTGATCGATGAATGTGTGCAATTGTTCGGTGGCTATGGTTATATGAACGAGTATCCTATTGCGCGTTTATACGCTGATGCACGGGTACAAAAGATCTATGGCGGTACCAACGAGATTATGAAAGAGCTTGCTGCTCGCTTTATGTAACTCGTTTTGTTCGAGAAGTGCAGCTGGATTTATTTATTGAGGTTTTGATCACTTATAATTCAGCTGACAATTTGATATTTATTAGCAATTATATTTGTTACCCATTTAAAAAAGTAAAAAGGGATTTTTATGACTGAGACCGCTTACATCTATGACAGTATTCGTACCCCGCGTGGTAAAGGCAAAAAAGACGGCTCATTGTATCAAGCGTCGCCTATTTGGCTGGTGCGTGGTTTATTAAAAGAGATGGAGCAGCGCCATAACTTGGATACCAGCTTAGTGGATGACGTTGTCCTTGGCTGCGTCACTCCTGTAGGCGAGCAAGGTTCTGATATTGCTCGTATTGCGGTGCTTGATGCCGACTGGGATCAAAGTGTCGCTGGCGTCACGCTTTCTAGGTATTGTGCGTCAGGGCTTGAGTCCATCAATCTTGCGGCTGCCAAAGTTATGTCAGGTATGGAAGATTTGGTCGTCGCAGGTGGCGTCGAATCAATGAGCCGAGTGCCAATGGGTTCTGATGGCGGTGCATGGTACATGGATCCACGAGTTAACGCCGCAACTGCCTTTGTACCACAAGGGGTTGGCGCTGATACGATAGCCACACTCAAAGGCTTTAGTCGTACTGATGTTGACGCATTCGCTACCGAATCCCATCGCCGCGCTGCCAACGCTTGGGAAAAAGGTTATTTTGATAAGTCAGTGGTGCCTGTCACAGACATTAATGGCATGCTGTTACTAGTTAAAGATGAGACTATCCGTCCGAATACGACGGTTGAGACGTTAGCAGGGTTAAATCCTTCTTTTGTGATGCCCGGTCAGATGGGTTTTAATAGTGTTATTTTGGACAAATACACCACTATCGAAAAAGTAAACCATGTGCATCATGCGGGCAATTCATCGGGTATCGTTGATGGTGCTGCCTTATGCTTGGTCGGTAGCGCGGCTGCTGGCAAAAAAGCCGGCCTTACGCCGCGTGCCAAGATTACCATGGCCGCAGTTATAGGCTCAGAACCTGCCATTATGCTAACGGGTCCAACACCTGCCTGCAAAAAGGCCTTGGATAAAGCCGGTATGAAAGCCTCTGATATTGACCTGTGGGAAATTAACGAAGCCTTTGCCGCTGTTCCTATGAACACCGCTCATGATTTTGGTATTTCTCTTGATATTGTCAATGTAAACGGTGGCTCTATTGCTATGGGTCATCCGCTAGGAGCTACGGGCGCTATGCTAATGACTACCGTACTAGATGAGTTAGAGCGTCGTGATCTTAAAACCGCCATGCTGACGTTATGCGTCGGTGGCGGTATGGGAATTGCGACTATCATTGAGCGCGTATAAACCCTCTATTTAATGCATAAAAATGATAATTTTGAGATCATTTAAAGGATAAAAAATGACTACAAATACAGACAGCATCGATATTATTAATAATCTAGCAAACTTTTCAGCGCAACGTGATGATGACGGTATCGTCATGGTCACTATCGATCAAAGTAATCGAAAAATGAACGTTATCGGCGATGGTTTTACCGACGCTTTTGCCGCTATGACGGACAGTTTTATTAATGATGAGTCTGCTAAAGGCTTGATCCTAACCTCAGCAAAAGACAGCTTCGTTGTGGGCGCTGATATTGATCAACTATCACGTATTGAGACCGCTGAACAAGCGTTTGATTTAGTCGAAGACTTAAAAGGTAGCCTACGTAAACTTGAAACTTCAGGTAAACCTGTAGTTGCCGCTATGACGGGAACGGCTTTAGGCGGCGGGCTTGAGCTTGCATTAGCCTGTCACTACCGTATAGCGATTGACTCTCCAAAAACCAAACTTGGTCTACCAGAAGTTAAGTTGGGTCTATTGCCAGGTGGGGGCGGTACTCAACGTCTACCAAGACTTGTAGGCATTCAAAAAGCGCTTGAGCTGATGACGCAAGGAATTGAGCTACGTCCTAAAGCCGCCTTAGATATCGGTCTTATCGATGCTACTGCCTCTGATAATGATGATATGTTAGCGCAAGCGAAAGCGTGGATCGAAGCCAATCCGAAAGCGCAGCAACCTTGGGATAAAAAAGGCTTCAAAATCCCTGGCGGCAATAGTATGCATCCTAAAGTGGTGCAAGTATTCTCTATCGCGTCTGCGATGGCTAATCAAAAGTCGCACGGCAACTATCCAGCGATTACTCATATCATGTCTTGCGTCTTTGAAGGCTGTATCGTCGATATCGACACCGGTCTCGAGCTTGAGTCGCGTTTCTTTGCCGCTTGTGTGCTATCCCCTGAATCTAGAAACATGATTGGCACCCTTTGGACGCAGCTGAATAACATCAAAAAAGGGCAGTCTCGTCCTGATGGTTTTGAGCACTATAAAACTAAAAAAGTGGGCATTTTAGGTGCGGGCATGATGGGTGCGGGAATCGCTTATGTCAGCGCAAAAGCAGGACTAGATGTGGTACTACTCGATACTGAATTGGCAGGTGCCGAAAAAGGCAAAGGGTATTCTACCAATCTTTTGGATAAAGCGATCACTCGTAAACGCTCTACCGAAGACAAGAAGCAAGCATTACTGGCACGTATTCACCCAACTGTCTCTTATGACGATCTAACAGATTGCGACTTAATCATCGAAGCCGTGTTCGAAAACCGTGAAATCAAAGCCAAGTGTACGCAGCAATCTGAAGCTGTGATTCCAGAATCAGCGGTTTACGCTTCTAATACGTCAACTTTGCCCATAACAGGACTGGCTGAAGCGAGCAAACGTCCGCAGCAATTTATTGGTCTCCATTTCTTCTCGCCAGTCGATAAGATGCCTTTGGTGGAAATCATTGTCGGTGAAAAAACTGACGACGAAACCTTAGCCAAAGCTTTTGATTACGTGCTGCAAATTGGTAAGACTCCTATTGTTGTCAATGACAGTCGCGGCTTTTATACCTCACGTGTATTCGGTACCTATGTATCAGAAGGCGTCGCCATGCTAGGTGAAGGTGTGCATCCACGTAGTATCGAAGTTGCTGGCATGAAAACCGGTATGCCTATGCCGCCGCTAGCGCTACAAGATGAGGTGTCATTGAGCTTAGCCTTGCATGTCATCGAGCAGCAGCAAAAGGATATGGAAGCCGAAGGCAAAACGATGGTGATGCCTCCTTCTTATAATATCCTTAGCGCTTTTGTTAAAGAGCACGATCGCGAAGGTAAAAAGAACGGCAAAGGCTTTTATGAGTATCCAGAAAAAGGCGACAAGCACTTATGGTCTGAGCTGGTGAACTTATACCCAACCACCGCTGAGCAACCATCGCAACAAGATCTTGTGGATCGTTTGATGTTTATTCAAGCCAACGAATCCGCTAAGTGTTATGAAGAAAACGTCGTGCGCTCAGTGGCCGATACCAATATTGGTTCTATTTTTGGTTGGGGTTTTGCGCCGCATCAAGGTGGTACGTTGCAGTTTATTAATTCTATGGGTGTAGAGCAGTTTGTCGCCCGTAGTCGCGAACTTGCCAAGCAATATGGCAAGCGTTTTGAGCCGGCGAATATTCTAGTAGAGATGGCGTCAAGTGGTGAGGTTTTCTCTGATGACTGATTCGATGGCTAATTTAGCTAATGCTATGGATGGCATGAGCGACTGCTTACAAGGATTGCGCGTCATTGACTTGACCCGCAATCTGCCTGGGCCTTTTGCGACACGTTTGCTTGCTGATTTGGGCGCAGAAATCATAAAAATCGAGCCTAAAGGTGGCGATCCTGCTCGCGCTCTAGGTGGATTGTTCGATGCTTTAAATCATGGAAAAACGATTGAAAAGATAGATTTCCGTAATACTGCAGACATCGAGGCTATTAAGGAGCATCTTAAGAACGCCGATGTCATGCTCGACAGCTTCCGTCCCGGAGTGCTCAAGGGTATGGGTTTAGATGCTCAAACCCTACATGCAATTAATCCTAAGCTGGTCATGATATCGATTACAGGATATGGTTTAGCAGACGACAGCGATGCTAAAGCTGATTCCGAAGTTCAAGTTAAGCATAATTGGGCGGATAAAGCGGGTCACGATATCAACTTTATGGCGATGAGTGGCGTGCTGGATCAGCTGCGTACCGCAAAGGGCGAACAAGCCATGCCTAATATTCAGTTTGCAGATTTGGCTGGGGGTAGTGATACGGCTGTCATTGCCTTACTTGCAGCGGTCTTTGCTGCTCAGCGCACGGGCAAAGGTCGACATGTCGCAGTCAGCATGACGCATAGCTTATACAATCATATGATTATGCCTAAAGCTACGGGGACGCTCGTTAAGAGCTTCTCGGGTCAAAATCCGCCACCACACTATGACTTTTTAGGTGGGTTATTACCATGCTATCGCTTATACAAAACTTCAGATGATCGCTACATGGCGGTGGGTTCGCTTGAGCTGAAATTTTGGCAAGGATTATGTGAGGTTTTAGAGCTGCCGCAGTACAAAGATGCTCATTGGCAGCGCGGAGTTATGCCTAATCTGCCAGCTAGTCAAGAAGCTGCTAAAGCGGTTACTGATAAATTTGCCAGTCAGCCGCTTGATTTTTGGCAACAAGCATTTGAGGCTACAGACGTTTGCGCCACTCCTGTACTGACGTTAGAAGAGGCCAAAGCACATCCACTATTTGCCCATCAGGACGAGCATCACTCAACAATAGGATGGCAAGATATCAAAGAATAATTATCAAAGCTGAATTTTGAAATCATTTATTCTTTAAACTCATTACCAAGGAAGGTAAGTTATGGATAAGTTTTGGACACAGGGTTATCCAAAAGGGGTGAACGCCCAAATAGCCCCGCCGCACAGTACCGTGATTGATATAATCAATGATAAGTTAATAGAATATGCTGATCGAGAGTTCTCTAGCAATATGGGCGTTAGCTACTCTTATGCCCAAATTGACCAGATATCATTAACGATTGCCGCGTGGATTCAGAACTTAGGCTTAGCCAAAGGCTCAGTCATCGGTATTATGATGCCCAATGTTCATCAGTACTTGCCTATTGTTATAGGGATCGTTCGCGCAGGTATGGTGACGACCTTAATCAACCCACTATATAGTCCCCGCGAATTGAGACATCAGTTGATTGATTCTGATGCTGCGGCAATTTTTATCTTAGAGCCTTTCTGCAATACTTTAGAAAAAATAGTCAAAGATACTCCAGTCAAAACTGTTGTCATTAGCAAAATTGGCGACATGCTAGGTACAGCGAAAGGGACACTTGTAAACCTTGCCGCTAACTATGTCAAAAAAGCTATCCCTAGTTATCATTTAAAATCTAACGCTAATTATGAGGTCACTAGCTATAAGTCACTGTTAAAAAACGGCAAAAACTTGCCTTACTCTCGCCCTGCTATAAAACCTGATGACTTATTGATGTTGCAATATACAGGGGGCACTACGGGTGTTGCTAAGGGTATTTTGATTAGCAATAAAAACGTGGTGACGGCGACTTATCAGTTCGTTGAATGGTTTAAACCGGTTTATGCGGACGTTGCTGATAACATCCAGATGAATAGTATTATTGCCCTGCCGCTTTATCATATTTATGCCTTTATCTGCTCGATAGTAGGATTGAGCGTAGGTCAACATCTCACCTTAGTCACCAATCCACGTGATATTCCTGGCTTTATTAAGATTCTAGCTAAACGTCCTTTCCACTTTCTTCCTGGCGTCAATACTTTGTTTCAAGCTTTTGTCAATAATCCCGAATTTAGCAAATTAGATTTTTCAGAATGCAAATTGACCGTGGTTGGCGGTATGGCAGCAACCCCTGAGACAGCAAGGCGCTGGCTTGAAGTCACGGGCTTGCCTATTTTAGAGGGGTGGGGAATGTCTGAGACCCTAGGAGTTGGCACTGCCAATCCATTCGATGGCACCGAGTACACTGGCAATGTCGGCCTGCCACTACCCGGAGTCGATATTAGTATCCGTAATGAAGCAGGGGAAATTATCGAATTAGGTGAAGTGGGTGAGATGTGTATCAAAGGCGATAACGTCATCGCTAGTTATCATAATCTTGACAATGCTGGTTTTTTCACTGCTGATGGTTATCTAAAAACTGGCGATATCGCGTCTATGAACGAGCAGGGCGCTATCAAAATTTATGACCGTAAAAAAGACATGATTATTGTCAGCGGCTTTAATGTTTATCCTAACGAAGTCGAAAACATCATTGAAACTCATCCTAAAGTTGTCGAATGTTCTGTTGTTGGTATTGTTGATGAACGGCAAGGTGAATCGGTCAAAGCTTATGTTGTTAAAGCCGATCAGAGTTTGAATGAAAACGAGATAAAAGCGCTTTGTAAAGAAAATCTAGCAGGCTACAAATGCCCTCGCCATATTGAATTCATAACCGAGTTACCCAAATCTACCGTAGGTAAAACACTGCGCCATGAGCTTAGAAAATCAGCGAGTAGCGTTTAAATCCAGTTTTAATATTTGGTGGTGTATCAAAAAGTATGCTGGGGTAATAAAGGAAGGGTGACAGTCAAAGCAAGATGATATATTTGAGGTTATGAAGACACAAATACAGATCAATTGCCCCGACTGTCACAGTCTTAGTCTAAAGAAAAATGGTATAAAAAGCTATGGTAAGCAAAACTACCAGTGTAAGGACTGCAAACGACAATTTATTGGTGATCATGCTTTAACCTACCAAGGTTGTCACTCTCAAATAGAAGATAAAATACGGCTAATGACGGTTCATGGTTGCGGCGTTAGAGACATAGCGGTTATAGCCTCAGTCAGTATTGGTAAAGTATTGAGCACCATAGGCTCATCTGTTTATAAGATCGCGCCTAAGAAGCGCTACTATGAACGCTTAGAGGTTGATGAGTTCTGGACTTACGTGTATCGCAAGAAGCGTAAAGTCTGGCTCATCTACGCTTATGACCGTGCAACTAATGAGATTGTCGCTTATGTCTGGGGCAAACGTGACCTAAAAACGGCTAAGAAGTTAAGAGCGCGTCTTAAGCAGCTTACAGTCAGCTATGGCTCTATCAGTATGGACAACTGGGACAGTTTTATAACCGCCTTTAAAAGTGATAACAAACGAATTGGCAAACAACATACGGTAGGCATTGAAGGTAATAACTGCCGTCTTAGACACCGGTTAAGACGAGCGGTTAGAAAGACTTGTTGCTTCTCAAAAAAGCTTGATAATCACTTTAAAGTATTCGATCTGGTGTTCTTTTATGTCAATTATGGCTACGTCTAATGCCAGCATACTTTTTAGAACACCACCGAATCATGCATGGCGTTGACCGCTCCGCACGAAGCGGCAGTGGTAATCGTGGCAAACAATGACGTGGCAACAATGCCGAAACGCACTTCTTTGCCCTCCATGTTGCCGCTCACACTGGCATCGGTCAGACCTTGAACTTGTGACGCCAACCAAGGGTTGCCGGCAAGCTCGCTGCTGACGGTCAAAGAATACATCGCTATGAACAAGATCGTCATAGCACTTAAGATAGCGATACCTTGTTTGAGGTTGCCGCTTATTTTGCCAAGACAAAAACAAAGCGACGTTGGGATAAGGAAGATGGCCAACATTTGGATAAAATTAGAAAAGGGCGTGGGATTCTCAAACGGATGAGCAGAGTTAGTATTAAAAAATCCACCACCGTTGGTACCGAGCATCTTAATGGCTTCCTGCGAGGCAACAGGGCCCAAAGCAATCGTTTGCGATTCACCTTGTAGGGTCTGCACATCGGTATACATGGATAGCGTTTGTATGACGCCTTGGCTCATCAACAGCACGGCTATAATTACCGCTATCGGCAGCAAAATATAAAGATTACAGCGCCATAAATCTATCCAAGCATTACCCAAGTGCGTGGTTTTTTTAAATACTAGACCGCGCATTAAGGCAAAAGCCACTACGATACCGGTTGCGACTGATAAGAAGTTTTGCAACGACATACCCATCATTTGGGTCAGATAGCTCATGTTACTTTCGCCGCCGTAAGCCTGCCAATTGGTATTAGTGACAAAACTAATGGCGGTATTCATCGCCAAGTCCCATGTGACGCCTGACATATTGGCAGGGTTTAGCGGCAAGTGTCCTTGCACCAACTGCAACACAAATAACCCCAACAATCCAATGAGATTGAATAGCACAATGGCGAGCGCGTACTGTTTCCAATTCATACCAAAAGCAGGGTTGCCCTTGGTATCTTGACCGATCATACCTAGCGTCGTAAAAATACGGGATTCAAGCCGAGAAACAGGGGCTTGCATCCTTTGCAGCAGGTACCCTGATAGAAAATACCCTAAGGTAAATAGAACGATTAAATAAATAACCAGCTGTGAAAGCGCATATATGGTCATTAAAATGCCTCCGGTTTAATCAGTACATATAACAAATAGATGAATAAACCGAGGGCTAGAAACCCTGCAAAAACTTCCATGACACTCTCCAAAAACGCACAATGAACCATGAATAATGAAGATCAGCGATGGTTAGACTGATCTTTTATTACTTTTTTATTGCTTAGTTATTAATAGGAATAGTATGCCGAGAGAGGTATAAAAGTGTTGTCAAGATAACGCGGTGGGGTATAAAGAAAGTATAAAGATGGGTAATATTTTCCCCTACATTATCTTTATAAATACTAAGATAAATAAAAGGACTTAAATCAGGAGCTGAAGTCATGAAAGCAATGACTATCGCCGCCATACTTACCGCAATGACAGTCACTAATATCGCCCGAGCCGAGATCTATAAATGGCAAGATGAGCTATGCGATATGCAGGGTAATTTTGACAATAAAAAATATACCGCCAAGCAAATCAAGAATTCACATTTCGTATTGGAGGGTTTAACGAGGGCAAATCTACAAAGCTTTTTTCCACCGATGAATATTAACGATATAGACAACGTATCGAAGACAGACATAACCAATTTAGATAAAGAGTATGAGTCACTCAAGCGTAAAGTTGAGCCATTAGAAGTCGTACCAGCAGCCCAGACGTATAAGCGTGAGCTACTAAAGTCTATTGAAGGCGAATACGTTCATGATAGATTGAGTATTTTGGCTTATATAGATCCTATACAAGCGATGAGATTGAGCCCGCCGATGTGCAAACAGTATCTTGAACCTTTCTTCAAAAACGAAACTGCCGTACAGCGTAAATGGCGGCAGTTCATTGAACAAAGAATTGAGCAGCAAGCCCTTATGCATAGTGATGGTGGTCAGTCATATCGCAAGTTTGCGACCGAGCGCTATGAGGAAGAAAAAGCCAGCGATCCTGCTAATTATGCCAAAATAAGTTTGTTAACCTTTGGTTTTGGTAACTGCGTCAATAATCAGATTTATCATGCTGACTCTCAAAAAGTCTTTAGTCATTATAATCAACTTAATAAAACCCTCTTTGGCAAAAGTATCAAGAGGGTTTGTGATGAGCCGTAAGCGCTTAACTTAAGCTTAGAAAGTTATAGAACGAAGTAGTAGCGGGTGAGGACTTTACGTATAAAAGCAAAGTTGATTTTATGAATACGATTTAGGATAAGCTCACAGAAAACGAGAGTAGCGCGCTCAAAAGTAGATGACTCGCCCTAACTTTTTATAGTAACTTAACTTTTCGACGAATATAAAATCGATGCTATGTTATTTAACAACCGTGTCGTGGTGCTGCTTGATGATCTTGTAATACGCGTGGCTACAGTATTGACTGCCTCATTCAGAATATGCAAGACAAGTAGCTAACAACCCTATACGTTATAAATTTTTTAATTGCTCAATTAACCAACGGTGTATGCCACTGTCATTGGTACGTGGATGCCATGCGGCTATTACCTTAAAGGTTGGCGGTAAGGCTTCCACAGCAATCTCTTTAACCTTACTGTTTGGCAATAGTCGCGCAGGATAAAACGCAATCATATCGGTGGTGTGTAGAATATCTGGTACCGCTGAAAAGCTAGGGACTGACATCACGATGTTTCGCTTAAGGCCTTTTTCAGCGAACCATTGATCATGGGAGCCACGCAAATTGGCACGCGAAGGGGATACTACTAGCTGCGGGTGTACGGCAATTTGCGCCAGTGTCAATATCTCTGTTGCCAACTCATTTTTATAACCTGTAATACATAAGTGCTGCTCTTCAAGCAAAGTAACATACGATAAGTTATCAGGAATAAACTCTGGAAAAGTAATCAGCAAATCAAGTTCGCCTGCCGCAATCAGCTGATTAATATTGTCCAAGGCGAAGTCGCGCACGATCAATTTTAAATCAGGCGCTTCACGGCGCGTTATATGAAACAATTGCGGCAATAATGCCTGCGTCGCATAGTCGGTCGCGCTAATCGTAAAGACGCCTTTATAGGTTTGCGGCGTAAATACCTCCGGCTCTAATAATACTTCCAACTGCTTTAATATCTCGTCAATAGGTTGTTGCAGCGATAGTGCCTTTGGCGTTGCCACCATGCTATTGCCTTGACGAATAAATAGACGGTCATCAAATAGATCGCGCAGCTTACGCAACTGCTCGCTAATCGCTTGTTGCGTCAGACCCATTTTGCGTGCAACTTTTGAGAGATTTTTTAGATCAAGTAATGCCTGTAGCACTCTGAGCTGCTTGATATCAAGCCGGTTCATACCATCCATAATTAATACCATTAATAATTGTATCTTAAACAAGAAAAGGTTGTTTCTAATTGTACCTATAAAACTCTATGCTGACCAACATTGCTTAAGTCGCCAATCAAACCTGAAAACAGGGTGCTTGGCTCAAAGAATAAGCCTATCCGTTTGCTTCAAAAGAGAGTGTTATGAAACAATCTATACCAAATACCAGTACATTATTCTCCTCTGTAGAACTTGGACCTTATACGCTTAAAAACCGTATCGTGATGCCACCGTTGACGCGCTCTCGTAGCACGCAACCTGACAACATCCCTAATGACTTAATGGCAAGCTATTATGCACAGCGCGCCTCGGCAGGCTTTATGGTGACCGAAGGCACACAGATTGAGCCAAGAGGTCAAGGTTACGCATGGACGCCAGGCATTTATTCACCAGCCCAAATTGAAGGCTGGAAAAAAGTCACGCAGGCGGTACATGCCAAAGGCAGTATTATTTTCGCTCAGCTTTGGCACGTTGGCCGTGTGTCTCATACCAGCTTACAACCAAATCAAGCTCAGCCTATCGCTCCATCTGCTATCACTGCCACTAACGTCAAAGTATTTATTGAAACCGGTCCAGGCGAGGGCGCTTTAGCTGATCCAAGTGAGCCACGCGCACTCAGTACAGAAGAGGTGGGCGAGTTGGTCGCGATGTATGCACAAGCTGCTCGCAACGCATTAAAAGCTGGATTTGACGGGGTAGAGCTGCATTGTGCCAATGGTTATTTAGTGAATCAATTCATCTCTGAGCATAGCAATACACGCGATGATCAATATGGTGGTTCACTGTCTAATCGTCTGCGTTTTTTACAAGAAGTGGTCGCTGCCGTCAGTGATGTGGTTGGTGCTGATCGTTTAGGCGTGCGTTTTGCGCCTTTATTTGCGAGTACCAACGAGACCCGTGTGTATTTGGGTCTCGTAGAATCAGACCCGCATCATACTTATATCGAAGCCGTTAAAGTACTTGAACAAGCAGGCATTGCTTACCTATCCATTGCAGAGGCTGATTGGGACAATGCGCCTGATTTACCAGAGCCTTTTTATCAAGCGGTCAGAGCTGAGTTTTCAGGACGTATTATTTATGCGGGTAAATACACTGTGCAGAAGTCGGTCGATATACTATCTAAAGGTTATGGGGATTTATTTGCTTTTGGTCGTCCTTTTATTGCTAATCCCGATTTACCTGAGCGCATAGCCAATAATTGGCCACTTAATGAGACAGATCCTGCCACGATGTATGGCGGCACTGAGATTGGCTATAGTGATTATCCGCGCTATAGTCAGTCCTAAATAAAAAAGTATAACTATTATCAGGCGCTACTGGTGTAAATTTTAACGCTGTATTTATTTAATAGTGGAACGACTATATCAAGAATAGTTAAAAAACGAAAATAGTTAATAAAATAAGGCCATTCGTGGCCTTATTTTTACTTATAAACTTAATGGTTTCTGGTGTAATACAATGAATGAGAAAGTTAAAGACAGACTGATACGCATATTAGTAGGATATGTCGGCCTTTATCCGACGCTCTTGATCGTGTTAACGTTACTAAAGCCTGTGACCCAAGGATTAAGCCTGCCAGTGGTGGTATTAATTGAAACGATAATACTTGTTCCACTGACACAGTTGGTGTCTTTCCCACTAGCAGGCTGGGTCATTGAGCGTTTAAGAAGAAATAAGTAATCGCTATGTATACCGTGATTTTGCCAAATAAGTCTCTATCAGACGACAATATCTTGAATTTGTATTTTATAACTTCATTCAAATACTCATGACAGTTGAAGGTATTGCCCTAGCGACTAAAGCGTCTTGTGTTGTTTGGTTTAATTGATGATACGCCCTAACTAAATAGTACAGCGCATAGACCGACAACCGCCATAACGCGTTGAATAATCAAGCTATCTTGCAGGTAATTGTTTAGATAAGTGGCCACGCCTTTGCCGACAGTATATAGACCTAGCATAGCAACAATCATACCTGTAAAGAAGCCAGCGGTATTGCCGTTTACAGGAACTTCGATTGCATGGGCTGCACCGTGGAACATAGCAAGCGCCCCAAAGCCGATTACTAAAAAGTTATACACGGTTTTGACGGACGTCTCACTGCTTTGATTTAATGCACTGTTAAAGTAGCTGCTCATAAGTGCCATGGTTAGTAATACGATAGACAGTACGATACCGTATTCAATAAACAAGCTGTTCAGGCTCACACTTAAACTCATTGCAAAACCTGCTACTAAACCAATTAACAGTGCTACAAAGCCCTTTTTAAAACTGTGCATTTGAGAAAATAGTAAGCCCATACCCAGCGCTAACATAAGATGGTCTAACCCAGTTAAAGGGTGCAACATACCAGATAATATAGAAGTACTAAATGATCCATCTGCTAGCAAGTCGTGTCCAGGGTGAGCAAATGCGAGTGTTGGTAGTAATGATAACAATGCTAAGCCACTAGCCGTTGCAGTTTTGCGAGTAAAATTTTTGCGTATCATAGTTTGTGATGTTTTTTTTGTCATAATAAATCCTTAATTAGTTAACAAATGGATATGATCACTGTCTAATAATTTACTTATCAGTCAGTGGTTTGTATAACATCTCTTTATGCCATGGCATGAGACATTATATGTAGCGTCTTACGCCACACTTATCATGCCTTTATCAAGGATGAAGGCTACAATGTCATCAAGCCCTTCGCCTGTTTTCATGTTACTAAAGACTACCGGCTTATCGCCGCGCATTTTTTTCGCATCATGTGCCATAACCTCAAGCGATGCGCCTACTAAAGGGGCAAGATCGGTTTTATTAATAATAAGTAAGTCAGATTTCATGATGCCAGGTCCACCTTTACGAGGGATTTTATCGCCTGCTGAAACATCAATGACATATAAGGTCAAGTCTGATAATTCAGGGCTAAAAGTTGCTGCCAAATTATCACCACCAGATTCGATAATAATAAGCTCAAGATCTTTAAATTGATTTTGTAATTCGGCGATAGCAGAGAGGTTAATTGATGCATCTTCACGAATGGCAGTATGCGGGCAGCCACCCGTTTCGACACCACGAATACGCTCAGCTGGCATGGCATTATTGCGGGTTAAAAATTCAGAGTCCTCTTTGGTATAAATGTCATTAGTCACCACTGCCATATCGACGTCATCACGCAAGCGTTGACATAATCTTAGTGTTAATGCCGTTTTTCCTGAACCAACGGGACCGCCAATACCTAGGCGTAGGGGAGACAGTGTCGTGTCTGAATGTTTGCTTTCGACTTTAGGTGTCAGTGCCATAAATAAATTTCCTTAAGAAGGGTTGTGTTGATTAGCGATTAAGAGCGAAATAAACGGCTGTATTGCCTTTCATGCTGACAAGACAGTATCGCTAAATTGGGTAAATTAGCGGACATGTGTAGCTGTTTATAAAGTAGATTTAGCTTTAATATACTTACATTAGGTGTGTTGAGCTCTAACGGCATGTCTTGAACTTGCAAAAAGCTTTGCTTGACGCTGGTAGCCAATGGATATACCTGCGTGCTTAATAACTGCTGTAATTGCCAAATGATTCGCTGTCCTGCCATTTGCCCAAGCGGTACCGTTTTAACCGCCGCCAGCACCATATTTTCTATTTGACCAAAGGCGTAAGTAGTCATAGCTTGTACAGGGTTAAATTGCCAATGTGAGCTGATATGGGCAAATAGTGGCAAAAACCCATGTGCGAGTAAGCTATCAGGCACGTTGAGCTCAAGAACATTGTCTAGCCATGCAGATAAAGACAGTGCCAATTGGCTCGACTCATAAACGAACTCTTTGCTTTCACGGCTGGCGTGGTAATCTGCACCTAAAGCATCAGCCAGCTCTACGTCATCAACCATAAGGGCTTCAATCATGAGCGCCAGTAGTGGTAGCTCATAACGACATAACGCCAGTTCCAAATAATCACTCATAAACTCTAAAGTACTGCTTTCGTTATGAATGAGACCTGACTCAATAGCGGGTTCTATGCCTTGCGAGTAGGTATAACTGCCAATAGGCAAGTTACTTGAAGCCAACATCAACAGCCGTCCGGTCACATCTGTATTATTCAAGTTGTTTGTACCTTGTGCTGTACTGGTAGTCTGCTGTGAAGGCGTGGCATGATTAGTCATGAGAGTGACCATGCCTGTGTGAATGATCATGACCATGAGAATGCCCGCCATGATTGCCTTTGTATGCACCAGTTTCTGGCTCAAACGGCGCTTGTACGGCTTGGGTACGTAGTCTAAGTTGATTTAACATTGCTTCTAAAACATGGTCAGGCTCAAAATATAGCGCCTTAGGTGTAATCATTAAAGGAACATGACGATTGCCTAAATGGTAAGCGCCCTTCATGAGATCAAAGCTATTATCGGCAGTCACTTCGATTAAGGCTTGCTTGGCAGCCATAATCTGTATTAAGTTGCCTTGATTATCCGCCAGTACACTGCCATTTTTAATGGTTTCCGTACGCGGTAGATCAACACCAACGGCTTCTTGATGTTGAGTTTCTGCTTTAAACCGGCTACGTTGACGAGTATCAAAATCTAGATATAAAAAGTTTTCTGCCTTTTTATGGCTATCAATCAAGGCTTGCTGTACAGCGTTTAGGTCTGATTTATCGAGGCGTTGCGTATAAATTTTCATAAGTATGTCTATAGTCAGTTAAAACCAATAATTTAAGGTTTTATGTTTGATTAGGGGTCATCACTACTAAAATAAAAAGCAGCTAGAATAAAAAATAGCGCTGTGCCATCGGTAGATATTCAGCAGGCTCACAGGTCAACAGTTCACCATCAGCATATACTTCATAAGTCTCGGGATTGACCTCCATCTGAGGACAGTAGCTGTTAAACTTCATGTCTTGTTTGCGTACTTGACGGATGTTGTGTACGGCTTTGATAACTTTTTCTAATCCTAATTGCTTGTCAACGCCCTTGTCTATAGCAGCGCTTGACATAAAGGTAATGCAAGTCTGCGCTACAGTTTTGGGGAAGCTACCAAACATGCTGCGATAGTGCACAGGCTGCGGAGTGGAAATGGAGGCATTGGGGTCGCCCATAGGCGCTGCTGCAATTAAACCCCCTTTAATGATTAGGTCAGGCTTTACTCCAAAAAATGCAGGCGACCATAACACTAAATCTGCCCATTTGCCTATTTCAAGTGACCCCACTTCATCACTAATGCCATGAGTGATTGCGGGATTGATGGTGTATTTTGCGAGGTAACGTTTGATACGAAAATTATCATTGCCGCTATCAGAGTCAGTAGGACTTAGCATGATATGCTCTGAAGATTGCTCGGTTTTAGCTGATTGATCTGGAGCAAGGTGGCCACGTTGGGCTTTCATCTTATCAGCCGTTTGCCACGTGCGAATAATGACTTCTCCCACGCGTCCCATCGCTTGCGAATCACTACTCATCATGGAGATGGCGCCCATATCTTGTAAGATATCTTCAGCGGCAATGGTTTCTTTACGAATGCGGCTTTCTGCAAAAGCCACATCTTCAGCAATGGCTGGGCTTAGATGGTGGCAAACCATGAGCATGTCGAGATGCTCGTCAATGGTATTAATAGTGAAAGGGCGCGTTGGGTTGGTTGATGACGGCAAAACGTTGGTTTCGCCAATAGCTTTTAAGATATCTGGGGCATGACCGCCACCGGCTCCTTCGGTATGGAAGGTATGAATACAGCGATCTTTAAACGCGCCTAGAGTGCTATCCAAATAGCCGCTTTCATTCAACGTATCGGTATGAATAGCCACTTGCACATCATATTCTTCAGCCACACTAAGGCAGTTATCAATGGCTTTGGGCGTGGAGCCCCAGTCTTCATGAAGTTTAAGACCAATAGCGCCTGCTTCAATCTGCTCCACAATAGGCGTAGGCAAACTAACATTGCCTTTACCTAAGAATCCGATATTCATCGCAATAGAATCAGTGGCTTTTAGCATACTATGAATATGATAAGCACCAGGCGTACAAGTAGTGGCTAGAGTACCTTCAGCAGGCCCCGTGCCACCGCCAAGCATCGTAGTCACACCAGACATCAATGCCGTTTCACACTGCTGCGGCGCGATAAAATGAATATGACTATCAATACCGCCAGCAGTCAAGATTTTACCTTCCCCTGCGATAATTTCGGTAGCCGCGCCAATAGGTAACGTCACGTTAGGCTGAATATCAGGGTTGCCAGCTTTACCAATACCACTGATACGACCCTCTTTGATAGCGATATCTGCTTTATAAATACCGCTATAGTCGACAATCAAAGCATTGGTAATAATAGTATCGGCAACTTGCTCACCTATTAGCTGTGACTGACCCATGCCATCGCGAATGACTTTACCGCCGCCAAACTTAACCTCTTCACCGATGCTAACAATATCAGTACTTTGGTCACTATGGTTAGTCAAATCATACTCGACCTCAAGCCATAAATGAGTATCTGCTAAGCGTACTTTGTCCCCTGTAGTAGGGCCAAAGTGCTCAGCATAAATACGTCTATCAATGCGTTTTTGCGAAGTGTCTTTGGTGGCTTTGACTTTGGCTAGTCCCATGACTTTTCCGGCAAAACCATAAATGTGATGTCTACCGGCGATAGCGACTAGCTCCACTTCACGCGTTTGCCCAGGCTCAAAGCGTACCGCAGTGCCAGATAGGATATTGAGTCGATAGCCAAGCGTCGACTCTCGATCAAAGCTCAGTGCCGCGTTTACCTCAAAGAAGTGATAGTGAGAACCGATTTGAATAGGGCGGTCGCCTGTATTGATTACCGCTACCGTTTGAACACAGCGATTAGCATTTAAAGCCATATCGCCTGCTTTAATCTTATATTCGCCTGCTTTCATCGTCATTTTTATTATCCTTAATTGTCTTACGGCAATGGCTTTATTCGCGTTCAATATCGTTTTATACGGTTTTATAGCAAACAAGCTATACGATGGGATTATGTACCGTCACCAGCTTAGTGCCATCGGGGAAAGTGGCTTCAACTTGGACATCCTGTATCATCTCTGCAATGCCTTCCATGACGTCATCGGTAGAGAGATAAGTGGCCCCTTCACTCATCAGCTGCGCCACGGTTTTGCCATCACGCGCACCTTCCATCAGTAACATGCTGATGTAGGCGATAGACTCAGGGTAATTTAGCTTGACGCCACGATTTTTACGACGTTCCGCCACCATACCGGCAGTAAATAGCAGGAGTTTATCTTTTTCGGTAGGGTTTAATTGCATAAAGCTTCCTCGATAATTATTTTACTTTAAAGGTTATTAACCGTTTTTAACCTTTATAAAGCAAATATTTTAAATAAAGTTATTTCGGTTTGACCAAGCGTAGTTTAAGGATGAGATTAAGTGGAAGCACATAATATTAGGTGTCCCAAATTCTCGGTCGATGAGGCTCAAGCGTGTACCATTTAGACCTGATAAGCTCGCGGACTTGGTAAAAAGATTCAAAGCAGGCGCGCACATCTGACCCCAAATAACGGCAATTAATACCTTGATAATTATGAGTACAGTGAATGGGTAGTAACTGCTGATCGATAAGATGGCGTATCTCGGTAATAGTGGTATCTAAATACTGACCAAGCTTGAGCGGATTATTCTGCAGCTCAGGCGCAATAATCTCTGTGCTAGGTATTGCCCAAAAAGAGCCATGAACATGATGATTGTTTAACCCAAGCGGTGAGGTAAACCAGCGCGTATTGGCTTGCTGGGAGGTGCACTCACTGACCAATAAATTGCCATCACGCCATATCTCTAAGCGGTTGGCATAATAACCATTAGCAAAAGTTTCTTGATACGCTTGCCGTCCGAACACCGCAATATCCCAAGTCAGCAAGCTTGCCGTCTTAGCTAAATAAAAGCGATTGTTGGCATTAGAGACGGAATGATCATAATAAATGCTTTCTTGGGGTAGCCATTCAAGAATAGCGTGGTCATCAAGGCGCGCGTCGATATGTTGTTCTGCGCTGACGGTATCGTTGAAAGTGTTGCTAATAGTATGAGAGCAGGAGCTATCATAAAGGGCATGGTCGGAGACGTTGTTTTTTGCTGATGAAGTACCGTTGGTAAATTTTGCGTTGGGTCTAGAGGATCGCAATGACTTGCGTTGTCCGTACCATTTGCCGGCTCCAGGGGTGGTAATCACCGCGTGACTATTAGAGTGTAGATTAAATGCTAACGTTAAGCGGTCATTATCGGCAATACCAGCAGGAGGATACAACACATAAATATGGCAAATCCCTGTTTGACTGTCAGGCTCAGGATAAAGCGCGCGCTGCACCATTAGCGCACCAGTATGGGCACGATGACACAGCCGAGTTTTAGTCTTATCCGCTAAATGGTCGAAATGGAGCTGTAGCGAGGATTGCCAAGTCAAAATATAATATCCTTAAAACTATGCTGTATGTTGTTAAACCCAATTTTGACTATAAGTTTGACTATCACAGCTAGTAAAAATATAGCATGTATTACCTTCTCGAAGCTTTATTTAATACGTAGAATCTAGTAGCTGCTCATTAGATTGCCACCAATTCTTGGATATTATTTTCTGCCATATCACATCCCGCTCCATGAGCAACGACTTGCCCTCGAGAAAGCACAGTATAGTTATCGGCAAGCTCTTCAGCAAAATCATAAAATTGCTCGACCAAAATGATGGCCATATCGCCTTTATCAGCAAGACTACGAATGACTCTACCGATGTCTTTAATAATTGACGGCTGAATGCCTTCGGTAGGCTCATCAAGTACCAGCACTTGAGGCTCAGAGGCCAGCGCACGCGCAATAGCTAACTGCTGCTGTTGACCGCCTGATAGATCGCCGCCGCGACGATGTTTCATCTCGTCCAGCACTGGAAATATATCATATAAGTGTTTGGGTACTTTACTTGCTTTTCGTTGAGAGAATTTAGCCATGCCAATTAGAATATTTTCTTCAACGGTCAAGGTGGAAAAGATATCACGGCCTTGCGGTACATAAGCGAGTCCTGCGCGTACACGCTGTTCAGGCGTCATCTTACTAATATCCTTACCGTTTAATAAAATTTCACCTGATTTGATGGGTAGGATACCCATCAAGCATTTAAGCAAAGTGGTTTTACCGACGCCATTACGACCCAGTACCACGCTACATTCTCCTAACGGGGCGGCGAGGGTGACATCACGTAAGATGTGACTGCCACCGTAATATTGATTTATGGCATTGACTTCTAACATATAAATACCTTTATTCTTTTTTAAGTCAAGTTTAAGAGCTACTATTTATTATCGACCTGAATGTATCATCGACCTAAATAGGTCTCGATAACGGCCTCATTGTTCTGTACTTCACTCAATGTCCCTTCAGCCAAAATAGCGCCATTTGCCAAAACTGTCACTTTCTCACTGATGGCATCAATAAAGGTCATATCATGTTCAACCACGATTAAGGTATGATTCTTTTTAAGGCGCAAACATAACTCAGCGGTATGTTCAGTTTCGGCATCGGTCATGCCTGCCACAGGCTCATCAAGTAAGATAAGCTTTGGTCTTTGCATCAGTAACATTCCAATCTCTAACCACTGCTTTTGACCATGAGATAACAGTCCGGCTGGCTTGTTGATCAGGTCTTTTAAGCGAATCTGCTGTAGCGTTGAGTCAAGTGTGTTTTTTGTGTCAGCATCAATTTTAGTAAACCAGCTTTTTGATACCCGCTTATCTTTGGGGGCCGCTAGCATTAAGTTATCAAGGACGGTAAAGTTTTCAAATACCGTTGGTTTTTGAAACTTACGACCAATGCCTGCTTCGGCAATCTCTTCGGTAGACAGCTTGGCCAAATTATGTACTTGACCAAAAAACGCGCTACCTTTGGTCGGACGCGTTTTACCAGTGATAACATCCATTAACGTGGTCTTACCTGCGCCATTGGGACCGATGATGCAGCGTAGCTCGCCCGTCTCAATGTATAAAGATAAGTCATTGAGTGCACGGAACGAGTCAAACCAGACGCTAACGTCTTCCAAATATAGCGCAATACCATGTCTCATATCTGGACCTGATTTAGGAACAGGATGCGCCAAGCCAGCACTATCTCCATAATCTTCAGCCAAAGTAGTGACTGGTCGGGTAGGTGTGGTTTCTGCAGTCGCTATGCTGTTAGCAGATTTAAGAGTCCTAGCTGGGGTATTTATACTACGGTCAGTTTCATTAGGTACTTTTGACATTATTCTTTTTCCTTCTTAAAACGATCGAGTACGCCAATAATCCCGTTAGGTAAAAACAAAGTAACCACCACGAATAGTCCACCTAGAATAAGCAACCAAAACTCAGGGTAGGCCACCGTAAAGTAAGTTTTAATAACATTCACGGCACCTGCGCCTACGATAGCACCGATGAGTGACCCTCTCCCTCCAGCAGCCACCCATACTGCCATCTCGATAGAGTTGACTGGGTTCATCTCGCCTGGGTTAATGATGCCAACTTGCGGTACATATAGAGCACCAGCGATACCAGCAATGACTGCAGACAATACCCAAGCCGAAAGCTTGTACCAAAGCGTGCGATAGCCTAAATACTGCAAGCGATTTTCACTATCACGAATGGCACCGAGCACGCGCCCGTAAGGCTGACTCATCAGATAGCGTAGGCCAAGATATGACACTAGCAGCGCCAAAGCAGTCGTAAAGCACAGCACAGCTCTCGTTGAAGCAGCAGTGATGTCATAGCCTAATAGCGTGGTAAAACCTGTGAAGCCATTGTTACCACCGAAGCCTGTCTCATTACGGAAGAATAATAAGGCGGCAGCGTAGGTCATGGCTTGAGTGATAATCGAAAAATAAACACCTTTGATTTTTGAGCGAAAAGCAAAATAACCAAAGATAAAAGCAACCAAACCGGGAACTAACACCACTAGAGCCATCGCCCACCAAAAGTGTTGAGTGCCTGCCCAATACCACGGCAATTCGGTCCAACTTAAGAAGCGCATAAAGTCTGGGATACCAGCGCCAGCCGTTTCACGCGTCAAGTACATACCAAAGGCATAACCGCCCAAAGCAAAATAAAGACCATGTCCTAAGCTTAGAATGCCAGCGTAGCCCCAGACGAGATCTAGCGCCAGTGCTACCATAGCCAGTGCCATTATTTTACCGATGAGCGTTATCCAGTAAGCAGACAAATGAAAACTAGAGGTTTCAGGTAGTAGATGGAGCCAAGGCAATATCAGTAACACCAAAAAACATAAACCAATCAAAATGGCATTACGTGGGGAATCAGATAATAATTGAGTCAAACGCATTAGGTTCTCCTTAATCCACAAAACGGCCTTTGAGGGCAAACAAACCTTGTGGACGTTTTTGAATAAACAAAATCACAAGAACCAGTAAAACAATCTTAGCCATCACAGCACCAATGCCAATCTCAAGCACCGTACCACTGACGCCAAGACCTAAAGATGCCAATACCGCGCCCCATACTTGCCCAACACCGCCAACCACGACGACTAAGAACGCATCAATAATATAAGTTTGACCTAAGTCAGGTCCGACGTTGCCTACTTGCGCTAACGCACAGCCAGCGAGACCTGCGAGACCTGAACCAAGTCCAAAAGCCAACATATCGATACGGGCAGATGAGATACCAACCGCGCGCGCCATTTGCCGGTTTTGCGTCACAGCGCGCACAAATAGCCCGAAACGAGTCTTTTTAAGTAAGTACACTAGTAGCATAAGAATAATGATCGTAAAGCCGATAATAGCGATACGGTTGAAGGGGAGTACAAGGCTAGAGGACACTTGATAGGCACCGCTTAACCAGTCAACATTGCTGACTTCAACGTTTTGCGCGCCAAATATCATCCTTACCAACTGCATAAGAATCAGACTGACACCGAAGGTTGCCAGTAAGGTTTCAAGCTCCCGTCCATAAAGCGGTCGAATAACGATTCGTTCGATAATCATGCCGATAATGGCACTGACTAAAAAAGCAACGGGTATAGCGGCAACCAGATACCAACCTGCCATACCGGGAAAATACGCTTGAAATAAATTTTGCACCATATAAGTGGCGTAAGCACCAATCATAATCAGCTCACCGTGCGCCATATTGATGACACCCAGTAGCCCAAAGGTAATAGCAAGACCAAGTGCTGCTAATAACAAGATACTGGCGGTACTCATACCAGTAAAGAGATGTCCTATCCAAGTACTGATAGTAATACGTCGCTCGATACTCGTCTCAGCGTCTAACAGGGCAGATTTGAGCACAGGATCGATATCGTCCGCCGCCAATGCCCGTTTGACATCGACTAAGACTTGCGGGCTATCACTATCGGCAAGCACGGTAAGCGCGACAATTTGCTTAGCGACGTCGCCATCTCTAAAATCAATCCTCGCTTGTAAAGTGCTCAACGCCGTTTTGACGTCGACATCTTGCTCATTAGTGGCAGCAGTACTTATGAGCGCTGGATCTAGCTGCTCGATATTGTCCGCTAAGATGGCTACTGCCTGCATACGTTGCTTAGGATCGTCTGATTCAAGCTTAACTTTGGCTTGTCCAAACACCAAAGCTGAGCGTAGCGTATTGGTCAAAGTCACTTGCGCCAAGTCGCTGGGCCACTCGGTGGTCAGCTGCTTAGTAGGATAAGTAAATAGCTCATCTTCGCTGTTAAGTAGGTAGGTTTGCCCGCCATTGCCTTGGTAGAGCTCATCATTTTTTATCAGCTCAACCAAAGTATCTAGACTCTCAACTGACCCTGGCCACTGATTGAGCATGGTTTGGCGCTTGGTGAAATCAGCAGCAACAAATTGTTCTATAGCATCCCCTTGACCTATCACAGCATTAGCTGGCGTGATTAAAGACTGCTCGTTTTGAACAAGCAAAGTCTTATTACTGACAGCATTGGATGTCGCAGCCACCATATTAGTAGATATTGCCTCGTCATGACTGTGTACTACTGGCGTCTCGTGAGCATAAACAGACGATGTGGGAGTAATCAGTAATAGTGCTAAAGATAATAGGGTAATGATAAAAGTATTATTAGAATAATTGGCTGGCGCGTCACTTTTATAATAGGAAGGATAATGTGACATGATAATTCCTTTTTTGCAGTCAACACTCCTCTAACCTCTACTAAAAAAATGTTTTATCAGTAGAGGCTCTAAAGGGTTGCTGGTATTGATATCATTAAGGGACTAAGGTTTAAGGTTTAGGTGACCATAAACTTATTTAGGAATGTACTGACTCCATGGCTCAGCACGAATGACTTTTGGCGTTTTGCTGATCACATCGAACTGACCATCGGCACGGATTTGACCGATCATGACAGGCTTCCATAAGTGATGATTTTCTTCATCCATTTTCAAGGTATATCCTGATGGCGCGTCAAAAGTCTGACCTCCCATACTAATACGCACTTTATCGACATCAGTAGTACCCGCTTTTTCAACCGCTTGTTTCCACATATTGATACCGACGTAAGTGGCTTCCATAGGGTCGTTGGTCACGACCTTATCAGCATTCGGTAGCTTATGATCTAGTGCATATTTCTTATACTTTTTGGTGAAGGCGCTGTTAACGGGATTCTTAACCGACATAAAATAATTCCATGACGCTAAATGCCCTTGTAACAAGCTGGTATCGATACCACGAAGCTCTTCTTCTCCTACTGAGAATGCCATAACTGGAATGTCAGAGGCTTTAATACCTTGGTTGGCAAGCTCACGATAAAATGGCACGTTTGAGTCGCCATTAATGGTAGAGATAACTGCCGTCTTTTTACCGGTAGAGAAGCTTTTAATATTGCTAACGATAGTCTGATAGTTGCTAAAGCCAAATGGAGTATATTCTTCCATGATGTCTTTTTCAGCGACGCCTTTAGACTTTAAGAAAGCCCGTAAAATCTGATTGGTAGTACGGGGGTAGACATAATCTGTCCCAAGCAGTACAAAGCGTTCTGCACTACCGCCCTCTGGACTCATTAAGTATTCAACGGCAGGAATGGCTTGCTGGTTGGGAGCCGCACCAGTGTAAAAAATGTTTTCTGACTGCTCTTGACCCTCGTACTGCACAGGGTAGAACATGAGGCCATTTAACTCTTCAACGACAGGCAGCACTGACTTACGTGACACCGATGTCCAGCCACCAAATATCACATCAACTTTGTCTTGGGTTAATAGCTGACGAGCTTTTTCAGCGAATAACGGCCAATCAGAAGCGGGATCTACAACGACGGGCTCTAGCTGCTTACCTAACACGCCGCCATTGGCATTTATTTCATCAATGGTCATGAGGGCAGTATCTTTTAATGACGTTTCAGAGATGGCCATCGTTCCAGACAAAGAATGTAAGATACCCACTTTGATCGTATCGCCATTTGCCGCAGGGGTAGCAGTAGTCGCAGTTGTTTCAGTTTTTGTTGCTGTAGAGTTGGTTTCAGTATTGGTTTCAGCAGGTTTTTGACAACCAATCAGGCTTAAACTTCCTATAATGGCGACTGCTAATACAGATAAACGTGATGTCAATTTTGAATCGATACGATAGTTTGTATTGATAGGAGTAACAGTGATAAGAGTGGGCAACAAAGACATATATTTCTCCAAAAGATAAAGTAGCAGCTTGGTTAGGCTGAATGAACAGCCCATTCCTAACTACTATTAATACCTCAATATTTGTGCCAACCTAAAGTATAATAATTTGCACCAAAATCGTTCTTAATTAGAGAATATTGTTCTTATTTATGCACCATCATGGATTTATGGTTTTTTATGCACCATAAGCGTCTGGTTTAGAGAACCAAAGCTGTGCATAAAAAACGATTGGGTGGTAAGCGAGGTGCTATTAAGTTTAAAAAGTGTGAACGGATAAGACTTACGCTGTCAATCCTATAGACATTAACTTAGAATATTTCACCTTGAGTCAATATCCAATAAGCCCACCAGTGTATGTAGATAAAGTGACACTATCCAAAATACCGATTGCCTCTTTGCATTGCTAAAAACACTGCTCAGCCTTGCTGATTAGGCGCAGTTTATATATTGATCGGATAAACAACAAAGTATTAATATTGTTCTATAAGTATTTAATAGAGGCAATCATGATCGCTGGACAGAGATCCACATGACAGGCACAGGCAGATAAATTGTTCATCCGTGCCATTTCTATAAAAATAGGTAAATCCTAAGTGCTTATGAAAATAATGTATCGGTACTAGTCGTTGGTGCAGCAAGCGGCGTGGGCTCAATATTGACGCAACTATTAAAAGTGAGAACATCGGCTACTATTATCGGCACCGCTTTAAGAGATGAGAGCGTACAATGGTTTAAAGACTTGGGCGCGGATCATGTGATTAATCACCGTAATGCTTTGTACGATGAGCTGCAAAAGACTGGCATTACTGAAGTAGATTACGTCGTCAGTCTTAATAATACGGAAAAGCATTATGAAGAGATTATTAAGTGCTTAAAGCCACAAGGAAAGCTTGGACTTATTGATGATCCAGTCACACTGGACGTCATACCGCTTAAAATGAAAAGCTTAAGTTTACATTGGGAATTCATGTTTACCCGCTCAATATTCCAAACGCCTGACATGATTAAACAGCATCGTTTATTGATAGATGTAGCAAAAATAATTGATGCTGGCGAGATTAAAACCACCATCGCCCATCATATTGGTACGATAACGGCTGAGCACTTACGAGACACGCATCAAATGTTAGAAAACAGCCAAGCATATGGTAAGGTTGTACTAGAAGGCTGGCCTGTATAAGTTCTTAAAAACAAATGTTTTATACCGTCTAAAACAATCCCAATATTTGAACATAGGAAGCATTTATGAACACACAAGCAAACAAACCACTGACTATCGTTGCCACTATTAAAGCTAAACCTGAGCATGCCGAGCAGGTCAAATCTGAGCTGCTGACACTAACCGCAGCATCACAAGCGGATCAAGGTTGTATTCAATATATCTTGCATCAAGATAATGCGAATATGACTGGTTTCATCGTTTATGAGATTTGGGAAAACAACGAGTCGTTGCAGCAGCATGTACAAAGTCCGCATTTCCAAAATTATGTAAAAGTGACAGATGGGATGGTCGATGAGTTTATCATTACTGAGATGACGGCGATTTCATAAATGTAGCTAATTTTAAGTTTTTAGACGCTACTCAAAATCCATGGTTTTGTTCGATTACATTCGAATCTGATAGAGCAAAATCATGAGATTGACTTATACATGGCTAAGCGAACTACAACATAAAACATTTTCAAACTACAATACAAATCCGTAAATTTATCCTGCCTAAGTAAAATATTTATTCGCTTATTTGTATCAGTACCAGTAAAATGCGAGACTGTTTTCTACACTAGTTTATGAGTAACCAATGATACGTTTAACTGAAATTAAATTGCCATTAAATCATACACCTGAAGATCTAACGACTGCTATAACGACAAAACTTAAAATTTCTGCTGAGCAAATGGCGTCATTTGTGATGTTTAAACGTGGTTATGATGCTCGTAATAAAAGAAATATCCAATTAATTTATACGTTAGACATCACACTGACCGACTCGGAGTTAGCCAATGATTTACTGGTTCAATTTGAGTCAGACAACCATGTTAAAGCAACACCAGATACCAGCTACAAATATGTAGGTGAAGCACCAGAGAATTTAATTGAGCGTCCTGTTGTTATTGGTTTTGGACCTTGTGGGTTATTAGCAGGGCTTACCCTTGCTCAAATGGGTTTTAAACCAATTATCATTGAACGCGGTAATGAAGTAAGACAACGCACCAAAGACACTTTTGGCTTTTGGCGTCAGCGTAAATTAAACACAGAATCCAACGTACAATTTGGTGAAGGTGGAGCAGGTACTTTTTCTGACGGTAAATTATATAGCCAAGTGAAAGATCCCAATCATTATGGCCGTAAAGTCATGACTGAATTTGTAAAAGCGGGCGCACCAGAGGAAATTTTATTTGTTAGTAAACCGCACATAGGCACGTACAAGTTAGTCACCATGGTAGAAAAAATGCGTGCCGAGATCATAGCACTCGGTGGGGAAGTCCGTTTTGCTACTCGCGTAGACGACTTGCATATCACTGACGCAAAAGTAACGGGCATGACCCTTAATAGTGGCGAAATCTTAAAAACCAATCATGTCATTCTTGCTGTTGGTCATAGCGCCCGAGATACTTTTGAAATGATCCATGATAAAGGCGTGTACGTTGAAGCAAAACCTTTCTCTATTGGCTTTAGGATTGAACATAAACAGTCGGCCATAGACAAAGCACGCTTTGGTGACAATGCTGGAAACGAAATACTTGGCGCTGCGGATTACAAACTGGTTCATCATTGTAAAAACGGTCGTTCTGTTTATAGTTTCTGTATGTGTCCAGGCGGAACGGTTGTTGCCGCCGCATCAGAAGAAGGCCGTGTTGTCACTAACGGCATGAGCCAATATTCAAGAAACGAGCGTAACGCCAACAGTGCTATTGTTGTCGGCATTGACCCAGAGCGAGATTACCCAAATCACCCTCTTGCTGGTATCGACTTACAAAGACAACTAGAAACCTTAGCGTTTGAATTGGGCGGCAAAGACTACAGTGCACCAGCGCAAACCATTGGTGATTTCTTAAAAGGAAAGCCAGACTCAGAATTAGGCGATGTAAAACCCTCTTACACACCGGGTATTACCTTAACTGACTTAAGCAAAGCGTTACCTGACTTTGCCGTGGATGCCATACGTGAAGCCATTCCAGCATTTAATAAAAAAATTAAAGGATTTTCATCTGACGACGGTTTACTCACTGGCGTAGAAACCAGAACATCGTCACCAATCAGCATTAAACGCAATAAAGAATTCCAAAGCATTAATACCAAAGGATTATTCCCTGCAGGCGAAGGTGCTGGCTACGCAGGTGGTATATTATCAGCAGGGATTGATGGTATTAAAGTGGCTGAAGCTGTGGCAAAATCGATGTTGAACATAGAGTAAGAGCGGCTGTAAACGGTAAGCAAACCCCAATATTAAGACGCTTACCTAGATAAAGACATGTGATCGGTAAAGCCTTTCAAGCTATAAAATATAAAGCTTGAAAGGCTTTTTTTTGCTTTGAAGGTATGCTGTATGAAAATGCATCGTAAGTTATGCAATGTTGTGTTGTGATATATTAAGACACTTAGATTAACACATGAAGTGCAATACCAAATGTGAGGTGAAAAAAAGACCTAGATGCGCTAGCATCAAAGTCTTTATCCACCGACCAAAGTGAGATTGCAACCATGAACTATACGCATCTAAGCCTAGGGGAACGATACCAGATTTATGCCCTTATAGGGGCAGAACATAGTATTAATTTTATAGCGCGGGCGTTAAACAGAAGTCCCAGTACCATATTAAGAGAAATCAGACGCAATAAAAGCCTGCGCGGTTACCGAGTCAATAACGCTCATAAGAAAGCTTGTGCAAGACGATCAAACAATGCGCTCAGCATCATCGCTGACGTATGGGACTGGGTCACAGACAAGCTTAAAGAGAACTGGAGTCCCCAGCAAATAGCAGGTGTTCATGGTGGACTCAGTCATATGAGCATTTATCGCTATATATGGACAAACAAGCGTAAGGGCGGCAGGTTATGGCAGTGTCTCAGACGTAAAGCCAAGCCTTATCGGCAGCGTTTAACTGCTGAGACTCGTGGTCGTAT